>CANAZK010000081.1 GCA_947366105.1 uncultured Lachnospiraceae bacterium
CTGTTCTTTTTGCTGCTGCTCTGAATCTGATACTTTCCTTAAGAATTATATCACATGGAAGATATTTTTTCTTTAGTTTGTCAACAGGTCCAAAGTTTCACATCCTCGCTGCTTCAACTAACTTGACAAACCCTTTATTGGAGATATTTTTTCTTCGTTCTTTACTGGACAGTTCTCTTAATGGCAGAACATAACGTTCCATTTCCTCCTGCAATTCTTCCGGTTTATTTAGATGCCTCCTTTCTTTCGGTTCTAGAAAAAGCTTCAGCATAGCCTCTTTGAAAAGTAACTGTTTTGAGTATATATTATAATATGCACTCAAAACCTGAATTCATTATAAATACTGAGTTTCAGGCATAAAAGTGTCCAGCTTGAGGGTATATTATACGACTTTAGAGTTTCAATGTACAATAAAAGGAATCTTGTAGGCTATGCGCTTACAATAAATCACGGAGATTCTAATTTAAATGATTATTTTGGGATTCTTTGAACCACCTGTTCGGATTTTGAGCGCCAGTCAAAAATGCTAATTTTGGAATGTAGTGATATCTGACAAAATATCACATGTAAAGGCGGCTAACGCCCCGCTAATGTGGCTTTGTCCTTGACAAACACTATTTACCCAATAGAGCGGTAATAAAGCAAAATCAAAGTAAATCTGTGCCACTAGAACAAGGGAGCTTATGTGGCTGAACTGACAATTCTGCTTCACTGTAATATTCATTAAAAAAATTTATATTTATAAAAAAAGTTGACATTTATAAACTTGTGTGGTAATATAAAAAACATAGATAGGAGATAATATGTACATTGACAATTTAAGACAGTAGAAGATCCTCCGGCAAAAATTATTTAATGTAGGAGGATGAAAACATGACACAAAAATGGAATGAATCTAGGAATAAGAAAGAAAATGTGATTTCCAAATGGGAGCATCTCGTAGAGTTATATCAGAAAGCTAAAAATGATTCATCGTTGCGACGATGGGGAGACTTTTGTTTTGAGATGTTAAAGTTTATCGGTCGAGTTATATTAAAGCTTGTATTAAAAAAGGTAATCCAGCATTTTTTCGAAGATTTTTGGGTGGATATTTTTGGAGACAGGTAAGACGGTTGATTGGAACCCTGTAGGTATACAATAATACAGGGTTCCGCATTCCCGAATACAGGTGTCATGTTAGTAAACTACTATTTTGCTAAGAATTTCAGAGGTATAAATAATAGATTGCCAAAAGGAGAATACGCATAGTATTTATCATAAACTTAGTCAATAACTATTTATATACACTAAAAAAGTGTGAGATTTATGTTTTCATTGACTTAGTACTCTTATAAACTGTCGTATGTGACAAAAAATGTTTTCAAAGCGCATGTTTATAAAAGGAGATGTATTTATGACTATAGAAGAAAAGATAGAGTTTATCTTAAGTCTCTAGCCGGATGAAGCTTAGATGGCTATAGACTTAAGAAACGATTTTCTAAAAAATTTCTTAGCAATAACCCGGAGGATTTTCTAGCGTCTTAAATTGTGAAGGGGGTAAAGCGTTTGGCTGTTTCTGATAAAAATAATTTAAATGTTTTTCGTTTATTGCGAATAGCACGGAATTTGAAAGTGAAAGATGTAGCTGAAGAACTTTCTATTACTCCTGCATATATTCATGCTATAGAAAACGGTGAAAAGTTTCCTTCAGGACGCCTTCTGAGGGATTATGCCAAAGTATTAGGAGTAAAAGAAGACACTATTTTAAACTTTAAACCTGAAGAGCAGAAGAACCCGAAGTTTGAGAATGCTCTTTTATACTTGTTACAAATAATTTGTAAACTTGATGAAACTCAGAAATAATTTTAAATGGTACTATAAGAGACGGAGTGTTTGCTTAATAGTATCGTTTTGTGTGTATAGAAATATTATGCAAATTTCGCAAAAACGGAATGGCTGTTTCGAATCAGCGGCGCAGCCATTTTAATTCAAATGTTTACTTGTGCATTGCCCCTTGATTACCATTAATCATCCTATGGCAGAACATAACGTTCCATTTCCCCTGTAATTCTTCCAGTTTATTTAGACGCCTCTTTTCTTCCGGTTCTAGAAAAAGCTTCAGCATAGCCTCTTTGAAAAGTCCTATCGCCATATTTTCATTCGTATGCATGGGAGATTTACTGCCATTTTCCATTCCAGTCACCGCGGCTTCTCCGTCTGCACTGTTGCGAATGTCCTAGATCATATTATATACTAGAACCTGCGCCCCAAAATCCTGGTACACATATACGGATGCCTTCCCTGTTACGCTCTCAAATTTCATTTTATTTTTAAGGTATGGTACTTCTTTTCAATTTCCCATCTCTAGTAATATATATTTGTCAGATCTTTTGCGGTAATTGTAGCTGGAAGGTCGTTATCAGTGTAAGTTCATTTCTAGAAGGAAGCGTTGAACTTAAGATTCTTACTGCTGTTTTCCCTTTCTTTTTCGTATTTTTATACCGTCCCGGATGTTTTTGGCGTATTTTTTGCAGACGCGCAGAAGAGTGCTTTAAAATAACTTCTTCATCTTCTGACTGCATCTGTTTACGTTCTGCCTTATGGTCATTGGATGAAAGATAGATCAAATAATGGAGCCCTTCTTTTTCCAAGGAATCGATAAACTCTATGGAGGAATAGCCGCGATTAAAAATTACGAGAACCGGCTGCTTGATTCCCATTTCTCCCAAATGTTTTGTTTTTTGTCAAGTACTTTTCCCTAAAAAAAAGCGTTTAAATTCCCTGTTTCCGTCTAGGGATTTTCCCTTCTTTCAGCGGGTACTATTTTTGCATCCCGGTGCGTGAGGGCGTGTTCCATCCGGTAACTTTTTCCTTCGAAGATCAGCAGATGTCCATGGTGGACAAGACGATCGATCATAGCTGCCGCTATTTGATCATCTGTAAAAATACTGCCCCATTTGGAAAACTCCAGATTTGTAGTTAATATCAGGCTATTGCTTTCATAGTTGTCAGATATAACCCGGAACAGCAGCTACGATCCCTCTTTGTCCACTGTGACATATCCCATCCATCTAGAATAAGCAGGTCAAGACTGCGCAGATCCATGGGGAGACGCTCCAGCGTCCCATTTTTAAGAGTTGTGCTGTAATCGCCGATATCCGTACGACCTTCGCCAAAAGCACGCCGGTGAGTAGTGGTAATCTGCCCTCCCTGCGTAAGGATATCTACCGTATGGGCATGTATTGCGACCAAAACCTTTTGATTGGCGTTTTCCGGCGTGGTGGAGTAAAAATGTTTTCCATCCATACAGACTTTTCCATATCCATCTGCTTTCAGCCATTCATACCGGCAGACATTGAACCTTTTGGGCGGCAGCATCAGGAGAGCTTTCCTGTCTTCTTCAAAAAGTTCCCCGATAGGCACCTGCTTTTTGTAATGAAGTTCAACTGCTTTCTTCTCATGCTTAAGGAGCAGTTTCTGATTGTATTTTTCAATCTCCGTGAAATGCGGGACCGGAACAAATAGGTTGGTACGGTTATAAGCTACCTTGCGCTCCACGTTTCCTTTTTCCCAGCCGGAATAGGGATTGCATCACCGACCCTCCGGCCAACGCCGGTGGCATTGTCAAAGATCAGTAATGGCGGCACACTCAGCGGTTTCTCCGCCGAACACCTGGCTGTAGCCATCATTGCTGTAGGGGAATGAGACGGTAAGGTACTTCTTGCGGCAGAGTTTCCCTGCTTCATAGAAGTCTGCTTCGCCAAAATCCACCTGTGCAGGGCCGGGATCCCAGATCAGTTCTAGGTTAGCTTCCTCCGTCAACTGTTTATGATACACTAAAATTACCGAAAAAAAGCGTCAGAATTCCCTGAAATGAGCAAGGGAATTTCCCGAAAAAAGGCGGGACATATTGAATCCCTTTAACATTACATTTATCCTTTATCTAAGCACCACCAAAGATAAAGGAGGAAAGGAAGATGCTCACTATGTCCCAAATCAATCATATCAAAGATTTGAACAATTGTGGATACCGTATCAGTGAAATTTCTGAAAAAACCGGTACGGATCCGAAAACAATACGGAAATACCTTGCCAGAGAGGATTTCTCCCCGGCACCGCCGGTCATTCGGGAGATGCCTTCCAAGCTGGATCCTTTTAAGCCCGTCATACAGTAATGGCTGGAGGAGGACAAAAAACACTGGAGGAAGCAGCATCATACAGCCAAACGGGTCTATGAGTGCCTGAAAGAAGAGCACGGATTTGACGGAAGTTACAGCATTGTGCAGTGCTACATGAAAAAATGCAGGTCTGTACAAACGCAGAAAGCAAACCTAGAACTCATCTGGGATCCGGGATCGGCACAGGTGGATTTTGGCGAAGCAGATTTTTATGAAGTAGGAAAGCTGTGCCGCAAGAAGTATCTTACTGTATCTTTCCCTTACAGTAACGACGGGTACAGCCAGGTCTTTGGCGGTGAAACTGCCGAGTGTGTCTGCCAGGGCCTGCAGGATATTTTTGAATTCATTGGCGGTGTACCACCGCTTCTGATCTTTGACAATGCAACCGGTGTCGGACGGCGCATCGGCGATGCCATCCATGAATCAGAACTCTTCTCACGGTTCCGTGCGCATTATCACTTCCGGGTGCGTTTTTGTAACCCTTATTCCGGCTGGGAAAAGGGGAGCGTAGAGCGCAAAGTGGATTTTAACCGTTCCAACCTGTTCGTGCCGGTGCTGCATTTCACGGAGATTGAAAAATATAACCGGAAGCTCCTTGCCCGCCATGAAAAGAAAGCAGCTGAACTTCATTATAAGAAGCAGGTACCCATCGGGGAACTTTTTGAAGAAGACGGGAGAGCGCTCCTGGTACTGCCGCCAAAAAGGTTTCACATCTGCCGGTATGAGTGGCTGAAAGCTGACGGATATGGGAAAGTCTGTATGGATGGAAAGCATTTTTACTCCACTATGCCGGAAAACGCCAATCAGAAAGTACTGATTGGAATTCATGCCCATACCATTGATATCCTCACGGAAGGCGGACAGGTCATCACTACCCACCAGCGCGCTTTCAGCGAAGGACGTACTGATATCAGTGATTACAGTACAACTCTGGTTGTTCTCATGAAAAACGCCGGTGCATGGGGGAACAGCGGGCTGCGCCGTGAGACTCCGGATACCCTGCGTACCTATATGGATGCACAGCCAAAAGAAAAAATGAAAGACTGTCTGCGGATCATGAATGAGTTGACGAACCAGTATGGGTTTCATGCAGCCGCCAGTGCCATGGAAATGACCTGTGCAAGAGGGAGCATCAATATCTGTGATGCTTCGGTACTGGCCGCCCGTATTACCGGTTATGGTATTTATACACCGCCGGGGACAGGTCCGTCACTGGAAGTATATGACAAAGCTCTCTTAAAGGAAGGAGGTACCGCATCGTGATGACGCCAAAAATGAAAGAAGCTCTCTGTGAACAGATACTCGGTGCCAGCAGGCAGCTCTTCCTGTCAGGCTGGATATCCGAAGTCTGCCAGGAAAAGGGCACCCAGAAGCAGCTGGAGTTCGTTCTGGAACTTATGACGGAAGAACTTACCCTGCGGGATGAGAACCGCCGTAAGCGTCTGATCAAACGCGCCGGATTTCCAGTCTATAAGACATTTGAGGATTACAGCTATCAAAGAGTAAAGTTTCCTCCTGCATTCTGCTGGGAGGAGCTTGAAGAGCTGAAGTTTGTGCCGGGGAGGAAAAATCTGGTGCTTTACGGACCAGTGGGTATTGGGAAGAACCACATGGCGGTTGTAGCTGGTGTAAAAGTCTGTAATCTTGGTTATAAGACAAAGTTTTATACTGTGACAGAACTTGGCTGAAATTGTCGGAAGCCCGTAAAAACGGAACGCTGGAGCGGCTCCTGCGGGATCTGCGCAGTCTTGACCTGCTGATCCTGGATAAATGGGGATATGTTCCGGTAGATAAGGATGGCTCACAGCTTTTGTTCCGTGTCATATCAGACAGTTACGAAAGCAAAAGTCTGATTCTGACTACGAATCTGGAATTTTCCAAATGGGGCGGTATTTTTACCGATGACTAGATGGCGGCAGCAATGATCGACCGCCTTGTCCACCACGGACACCTTTTGATCTTTGAAGGAAAAAGCTACCGCATGGAACATGCACTCATGCGCAGGGATGCATAAATGTTACTCGCCAAAAGCAGGGAAAATCCCTTGACGAAAACAGGGAATTCCGACGCTTTTTTCAGGGAAAAGTGCTTGACAAAAAACAAAAATCAGTAGAAGGAAGCTACCAACAATGTATTTGAAATGGTGACTTTGATTGATGGTATGGGCAAAAGGCTTGAATAGGTAGATAAGTGGTGCATTTTTATAAGAGCATAGATGCACTAATGTGTTTAATATGAAAAGAGTTGTCTTCTGTACATACCGCTATCTTATATTGTTTTTCAATAGATGTAATAAAAAAGTTGGGATTAGGATGGCAGTAATTATGGGAACAAAATTCGACAATAGATTTTGTGTCTCCGAGCGAAAAGGAGAAGGAGTCTAATGGGGCAGACAATCCTACACCGGTATACTTAACAAAACTTTCTTTAAGACACCAGAAAGAATAAAATAAATCAATTTTATTATCAACTGTGTCAAGTAATTTTGCTTCGTCACTGGAAAAAAATTGTTTAGCAATAAGCATTATCTGTTCTTTGGCTATATCATCCATTTTTTGGATATCGATTCCAACTGGACTGTTTCCAATAGCGCAGATAGTATAATCGCCTGAATGAGAAATATTGAAATCAATTTTAGTATTTTTGAAATAAGGTTTGTCATATTTCCCATACAATACATTTGGACGTTTAGTGATTCCATAAAATTCTTTTAATCCATAGTCGAGTAATAAATCGCCAGCAAGAGATGCCAAGAAATCACATTCAAATTTGTAGGATAATAACTTGTGTTGTCGCATTAAGGGGAGTTTTTCTAGGTAATATTTATAGTTAGTTCCTTCTAAATGTGTATTGTTTACTAAAAGAGCAAGCATAATAGGTTCCATTCAATATTTTACTTTAGTATTATATAGTTTCATAAATTAGTGATATTAATCCAATTTTACATCCCGAATGTTGATAAAGTCAATAGATTGTGAATAAATAAGATAATTCTTAGAAGAACTTTCTAATCATATCAAAATATGATATACTTGGGAGAAATGTTATATTTATGTATGAAAAGGGAAAGGTGGTTACTCACATGAGTAATGAAATGAGAAATATATTGTATGAAAGATTTGGTGCGTTTAGTAAATACGCATATGATATTTTGGATTTGGCAGTTAAAAGAAATATTAATTCATTGCATGAATTAGTGCGTTTATGTGGATTTAGCTATAAGTTTGTTAGAGAAATTTTTTATCTTTTGAATGAAAGAGTAAAATTTGATAAAGATTTTTTTAGTACAGATGATTTAAAGGCAATTATGACAGAGGTCTCTAATGTGCCTGATGAAACTGAACAGAGATTAATGAATCAGATGGAAATAATTATTAATTCATTTAAGTACAATGATGCTAACCTAGATCATATATCAGCTACTCCAGAGACATGTAGTAAAAGGGCACACTATTTATTTGAGAATCATGATGTGGAACATACACATATATTGTTTTTGGGTGACCATGACTTGACGTCAGTTGCATTTGCATTATTGTGTACTATGAAAAATAGAAATTATAATATATATGTTACTGATATTGATAACTATATTCTTAAGTTTATTTCAGAAAAGAGCAAAGAGTTAGGTTTGTCAATTTATTTGTCACATGCTGATTTTAGGTATTCAATTCCGAATGCTTATCTTGAGAAGATGGATGTAGTATTTACGGATCCCCCTTATACACCAGAAGGAGTGGGAGTGTTTCTAAATGCGGGAATTCAATGTTTAAAAAATAATCCATTTTCTACTATATACATCTGTTATAAATCGGCTGAGATGTCCAATAAACTAGGTGTACTTGTTCAAAAAGAAATGATGAAACGTAAATTGTATATCACGAGTCTTCACGGAAATTTTAATTGTTATTATTCTGCAGAGGCGTTAGGATATAGAAGTGATTTGTATGTTTGTAGGGTAACCCCAGAATCTTATAAGACAGTTAATAGTGGAACATATATTAATAACATATATACACATGGTACAAATGCTATTGAAAGTGTAAAGAGTGAGATTGATTTTGATTCTCTCTTTAAGATGATAGTAAAAGAGAATGGAGAAAAGCCCATTTCTTTTATTACATGTGAAAAGAAACATAAATCTTGTCAAAATTTTAAGGTTATGACGGTTGGTACAGATATCTTTATAAGAACAAAATTGAATGGAACTTCCAATATTACAGACAGTAACATTATTATAATTGACTGTAGCGAATATAGTCTAAGTTATAAGTTTAAAACGTTATTATTGATGAATTATCGAGAATACTATTGCATAATTAAGAAAGAACAAGAAGAAGATTTTGAAAAAAGCTTTGTTAATAGATTTATCAAGCGTTTTTATATGAAGAGGAAGATTCTCAATTCATCGTTTATTATTTTTAAATATCAAAAGAGAACCTTACAAGAAGGAAACGGAGTAAATATTTTGTATCAAATACATAATAGCGTTAGAGCTGGAATTATCAATTCATTCAAAAAAAGTGCTTGTTCTTTATACGGCATTACTAAAAATGAGGCTAAAGAAATGTTTTATAGTATGAATCTTAACATTGACGAGAAGCTTCCATTATATTTTTTGTGTGAATCTGATTTGAATGCGTTAGAATCTCAGATAATTGAGTTAGATTAATTTATATGTTTAGTAAAATGTTTGATTACATAGTGACAGGAAGAGTAATAAATAGAAAAAGAATACTTGTGTTGTGGGTCAAATGATATGAAAAAGCGAGAGGCATTGCGAAGAGTGAGGCCTTTCGTTTTTTTTACTTACATGTGGATATAGTTTGAAATTTTATATCATAACCAGAACAATAAGTATAAATGGAAGAATTGTAGGTTGTGGTGAGTGGCATAATAAAAGTATATAATGATATTGCTTGTATTAGTAGATTGTACATAATTATATATTTCTGATAAGAGTATGTGTCCAAAGAAAAAAGAGTGTAGTTTCCATGAAAGAAGAGAGTATGTATATGAATTTAGAAAAATCTTTGTATTTAAGTGTGACAAAAAGGGAAGAAGGGGTGATGCTGTATGTATCGGATGAAGATAAATATTATCCGTATACACCTATATTAAAGCAGTTGATTAGGGCGTGCACTTTTGAAAAGAGTTATGAAGAACTTGTTGCTGAGTATGGAGAGAAATTTATTAATTCATGTATAAAACATAAAATATTAGTGAGTAGTGAAGAAAAGTGGTTACTTCATGGAATAGAAGTTATAGAAATTGAAACAAGTACGCATTGTAATTGGCGTTGTAAATATTGCCCAGAATCTATTGACCCTAAAAAAACGGATTCTATGCCAATGGAATTGTTTGAGGAAATAATTCAGAAAGCACTCCGAGCTAAGACAGTAAAATATGTGACATTTAATTCATATAATGAACCAACAATAGATAGATTGTTCATGGAACGAGTAAAATACGTTCAAAAAACAAATTTGAAGATAAGATTACATACAAATGGTAGCGGTTTAAATGAAGAAAAGTTGGACTTCTTAAAATCATCAAATTGTTTAGAATTTATCTGTTTTAACCTCCCTTCTTTAGAGAAGAATAATTTTGTTGAAGTGACAGGATTTAATGATTATGACAAGATTATTAGAAATATCAATTATGCTATAAAGATTCAATTGCCAGTGATTTTTTCGATACAAGGAACGGAGGAGGAACTAAAGAAAAATCTTGATACCATCAAAGATAAATATCAACCATATATAAAAGAAAAGATTGAGGCATGGGGAACAATTGATCGAGCTGGTCTTCTGAAAAATGAGTACAGTCAAAATATTTATTTAAGTAAGAGATTGTATCCTGGATGTCATGCAGTTACATCATGGGTCTTTATTAATGTAAAAGGAGATTTGTTTCTGTGTAGTGAGGATTATTATCAGAAAACAGTCTATTCAAACATTAAAAAAGGGGAGTTGTATGAACTGATTAATTCCGATGTTGCAATTAAACTTAGAAAAAATGTGTGTGGCGGTGTGGATGCACCTGAAGACTTTATTTGCCGCAAATGTATTACAATGTTGAGAAATAAGATGGCATACAGACATTTATAAATAAAAAATATACTATGAAAATATTGGAAGATAACAGGAAATATATTATGAATTGTAATGAGAAGAAAGAATTGAAGGATGGATACTATTTATCCGTTTATATATGTGTAAACAAGATAGGAAATTTATATCATATTTTTCATAATAGACACGATTATAATATCTCTTTATGGAAAAAAGAAAATGATAATATAGAATTGATTCACTATTGGGAATTGGAAAGACAATCTCGAATCAAACATAATGAATTGCCATTCTATGATGTGGAAATGGCCAAAACTGCAATTAATAAACTTTTGGAGACATATAGACTGACACTTGATGACATGGTTGAAGTTTGGGGTTCCCCAGTAATAGCAGAAAGCAGGGATTATAAAGGTAACAATACAGATTATACATATCATGGATTATGTCACTTGTTTTCATCTGTTATGTTGGATAGTAAAATTTTTTACGAAGGAAATGTTCTTGGATTAGCTGTAGATTTGAGGGCTGATTACGAAACGGATGCATATAGAGAAGGTCCGGAGTATGTAGGCTGTGTTGTTAAAAAGGGAAATATAGAATATTTTAATACAGAATCTCCGGCACAACTTTGGGCAGTAGCCAAGAGACTATTCCGCATGGAAGAAGGTACACTCATGGCATTGGCAAATGCGAGTACGACAGAATTAGTAAAAAGTTATGTCGATGATATTGAAAATGAATTGCTTACTTCAGATGTGAAAGAAAAACTTGGTATTCTTGGTATACTTTGTCAGGATATCATGCAGGACGATGAGCATTTTTTTGCGCACATAAAAAACTATGATGATAGGTTTACAGTGGAAGAAAACAAAGTAAGTGCTGCAATGAAAGAAGTACAAAAATTATCAATTAAAATTATGTGCAGACAGATAGATAGGGTAATAAAAAAGTATCAAGTAAAACCTGAAGACACATATTTATCGATAAGTGGTGGATTTGGTCTTAATTGTCCTACTAATTCATATTTGATGAACAAGTATCATTTCAAAGGATTTTTGAGTTGCCCTTGTATTAACGATTCGGGACAGTCGCTTGGAATCGCTCTGTATATGTTTTATCGTAATATTGACAGAATGAATTTTTGTTTTAAGCATGCTTTTTATGGAGATAAATTTGATTTTGATAGTACATATTTAAAGGAAAAGGGATTTATAGAGAAAATTTCTAAATTAGATATGGAGCAAATTGTTGATGATTTGATTGATGGACCAATTGTGTGGTTTGATAGTCGGGCAGAAATTGGACCAAGAGCATTAGGACATAGAAGTCTTTTGGGTGATCCAAGAAACTTGAATATGAAAAAACAGTTAAACAAAGTAAAGAAAAGACAATGGTGGAGACCTGTTGCACCAATTGTGCTTGAGGAATATGTGAATGAGTGGTTTGAGGATGCATATGCCTCTCCATTCATGCTACATACCTTTCAGATTAAAAAGGATAAAAGAGAACAAGTCAAAGCTATTGCGCATGATGACGGAAGTTCTAGGATTCAGACAGTAAGTTGCACAAATGAAGAAGAAAAAAGAATTTATAACATTATCTCAGCTTTTTTTGAACGTACGGGAGTGCCGATTATTTGTAATACCTCTTTGAACGATAAAGGTGAGCCTATAGTTAACCGACCAGAGGAAGCATTGCATTTTGCACTTAAGAAAGGAATAAATGTTGTGTATATAAACGGTCAGCGAGTGTTTCTAAAGAATCATAAGCACTATAATGATGAGGCAGTAGTTGAACCTATTATTAAGGTTAGATTGGATGAAGATAAGGAGAAGGAATGTGAAAAAGAATTAAATCCCTATCAGGTATCAAGAGAAATTCTTGCGTACGCACATTATGCGGTTATTTATGAAGATTATAATCTGAAAAATGAAGAAGAAGCAAGCAAATTAACAAAGGTAGTACAAAGAATGTTTAAAATTAATGGTTATTATAATCCATTTGATCTTGAAGACAAGTGGAAAAATTATTGATAGTTGAACAAATGTGGAGGAAAGGAATTTAAGTTTGAAACAAATAAGTAGAAGACAACCAAGAAATAAAGGACATGGCAAATA
>CANAZK010000082.1 GCA_947366105.1 uncultured Lachnospiraceae bacterium
AATAGGCGCAGGACATGCAGGGTGTGAAGCATCTTTGGCATGTGCAAGACTCGGACTTAAAACGATTGTATTTACAGTGAGTATTAATAGTGTTGCATTAATGCCATGTAATCCAAATATAGGCGGTACGTCAAAAGGACATCTTGTGAGAGAAATTGATGCTCTTGGAGGTGAGATGGGGAAGGTAATTGATAAAACATTTATCCAGTCTAAGATGTTGAACCGTTCAAAAGGTCCTGCAGTGCATTCACTGAGAGCACAGGCGGATAAATCGGATTATAGCAAGACCATGCGTCTTGTTTTGGAAAGTCAGGAAAATTTGGAGTTGAAGCAGGCAGAGGTAACAGATATTCTGACTAAAGATAGTAAGGTAATAGGGGTCCAGTTATATTCGGGAGCGATTTACCGGTGTAAAGCTGTCATTTTGTGTACAGGAACTTATTTGAAAGCACGTTGTATATATGGTGATGTGAGTAATAATACCGGTCCAGACGGACTTCAGGCAGCAAATTATTTGTCAGATTCCTTAAAATCACTTGGAATACAGATGTATAGGTTCAAGACTGGAACGCCTGCAAGAATTGATAAGAGATCTATTGATTTTACTAAGATGGAGGAACAATTTGGAGATGAGAAAATCGTACCTTTTTCATTTACAACGAATTCGGAGGATGTACAAATTGACCAGGTTTCTTGCTGGCTTACATATACGAATGAAAAAACTCATGATATTATCAAGAAAAATCTTAACCGTTCTCCGCTTTTTTCAGGAATGATAGAAGGAACCGGACCAAGATATTGTCCATCTATTGAAGATAAGGTTGTAAAATTCTCCGATAAAAACAGACATCAAGTATTTGTAGAGCCGGAAGGATTAAACACAAATGAAATGTATATAGGCGGTATGTCGAGTTCTCTTCCGGAAGATGTGCAGTATGAGATGTATAGAAGCGTGCCGGGACTGGAAAATGCTAAAATTGTAAGGAATGCTTATGCAATTGAATATGATTGTATAGATGCCAGACAACTTTATCCGACTCTTGAATTTAAAAATATTGAGGGACTTTACAGTGGCGGACAGTTTAACGGAAGTTCGGGATATGAAGAAGCAGCAGCGCAAGGACTTGTTGCAGGAATTAATGCGGCACGAAAAATATTAGGAAAAGAACAGATCATTATCGATCGTTCCCAAGGATATATAGGTGTTCTTATTGATGATTTGGTTACAAAAGAAAGTAATGAGCCTTATAGGATGATGACATCAAGAGCAGAATACCGGTTATTACTCCGGCAAGATAATGCAGATCAGCGGTTAACTGAAATAGGATATGACGTGGGACTGATAGATAATGAAAGATATCTTCATTTAAAAGAAAAACAAGAACAGATTAGGAAAGAAATTAAACGTTTGGAACATACAAATATAGGAACAAATATGAAGGTTCAGGAGTTAATGGATAAATGTGGAAGTACACCCCTGAATTCAGGAACAACTATTGCGGAATTAATAAAAAGGCCGGAGCTCGATTATACTGTTCTTGCACCAATTGATAAAGAAAGACCTGAATTGAGTAATGAAGTTACAGAACAGGTAAATATCTATATTAAGTATGAGGGATATATTAACCGCCAAATGAAACAGGTAGAACAATTTAAAAAATTGGAAAAGAAGCGGATTCCAAATAATATAGATTATGATGATGTGAAAAGTCTTCGGATTGAGGCGTTGCAGAAGCTTAAAAAATACAAACCGGTATCTATTGGACAGGCTTCCAGAATTTCAGGAGTTTCACCTGCCGACATATCTGTTCTTCTTGTATATATGGAACAGTGGGGAAAATAAAGTATGAGTAAAATATTTGAAGAAAAACTTGAACATTTAGGAATTATATTAAATGAAAAGCAAATGCAGCAGTTTTATGATTATTATGAAATTCTTGTAGAGTGGAATAAGGTTATGAATCTTACAGGAATTACAGAGTATGAGGAAGTAAATGAAAAGCATTTTGTCGACAGTCTTTCAATAGTAAAAGCAGTTGATATAAGTAATATACAAAGTGTAATAGATATAGGTACAGGAGCCGGATTTCCGGGTATACCTTTAAAAATAGCATTTCCACATTTGAATGTAGTACTATTAGATTCATTGAATAAAAGAATTAAATTCCTTAATGCTGTGATTGATAAGCTGGGGTTGGAGAAAATAGAGACAATTCATGGAAGAGCAGAAGATTATGCAAAACAAGATGAGTATAGAGAAAAGTTTGATTTGTGCGTTTCACGTGCAGTAGCAAATCTTTCTACATTATCAGAATATTGTATTCCATATGTTCATTGCGGAGGATTATTTGTTCCATATAAATCAGGAGATATAGATGAGGAAGTGGAAAACTCTAAGAAAGCAATTCATGTTTTAGGAGGAAAGCTTCAGGGAGTAATCAAATTCCAGCTTCCAAAAACTGAAATTGGAAGGTCATTTGTAAAAATAGAAAAAGTTCAAAATACAAATAAGAGATATCCAAGGAAAGCTGGATTACCTGCAAAAGAACCGTTATCATAGAAAATAACGGTTCTTTTGTATTATTAGATTAGAATATAAATGTTTCACGTGAAACATTTATATTCTAATTATAAAAAATAAATGTTTCACGTGAAACATTGTGGATTTAAAAATTAAAAAGTGATATAATAATCAAAGGATAAGAAAGGGGACTACAAGGATGGGAAGAATAATAGCTATTGCTAATCAAAAGGGTGGAGTTGGAAAAACAACGACATCTATTAATTTGTCCGCTTGTTTAAGTACATTAGGTAAAAAAGTTTTAGCAATTGATATGGACCCGCAAGGAAATATGACAAGTGGGTTAGGTATTGACAAGGATAATCTAGATTATACAGTATATGATCTAATTATAGGAGAAACTGATATTGAAAGCGTCATATGTAAAGACGTTTTAGAAAACCTTGATGTTATACCTGCAAATATAGATTTGTCGGCAGCAGAAATTGAATTGATTGGAATTGAAAATAAAGAGTATATTATAAGAGATGAAGTGGAAAAGATGAAAGATAGATATGACTTTTTGATTATAGACTGTCCTCCTTCTTTAAGTATGCTTACAATTAATGCAATGACAACAGCAGACACTGTTCTTGTTCCAATTCAATGTGAATATTACGCGTTGGAAGGACTGAGCCAATTAATTCATACAATTGAGCTTGTAAAAGAACGTTTGAATTCTAAATTGGAGATGGAAGGTGTTGTATTTACAATGTACGATGCAAGAACAAATCTTTCACTTCAAGTGGTGGAAAATGTAAAGGAAAACCTAAATAAAACCGTTTATAAAACAATTATACCAAGAAATATACGTTTGGCAGAAGCACCGAGTCATGGAATGCCAATAAACCTATATGACCCAAAATCGGCAGGAGCAGAGAGTTATATGCTGTTGGCAGAAGAAGTGATTAATAAAGGAGATTAAGAATGGCGGTAAAACGTGGTGGATTAGGAAAAGGACTGGATAGTCTTATTAAAGATAAAAATGCAAATCAAAATGAAAATGAAGAGACTCCAAAAGCAGCGGAACAAATGATGAAGTTGTCTATGATTGAACCAAACAGAGAACAGCCAAGAAAAATGTTTGAAGAGGATTCTTTAATTGAACTTGCAGATTCCATTAAACAATATGGAATACTTCAACCTCTTTTGGTACAAAAAAAGGATGATTACTATGAAATAATTGCCGGAGAAAGAAGATGGAGAGCAGCAAAGATTGCAGGTATCAAAGAAGTGCCGGTTATTATTAAAGAATATACTCAACAGCAGATAGTTGAAATTTCACTCATTGAAAACATTCAAAGAGAAAATTTGAATCCAATTGAAGAAGCGATGGCATTTAAGAGATTATTAACAGAATTTTCTCTTAAACAAGATGAGGTTGCAGAGAGAGTTTCAAAGAGCAGAACAGCTGTTACTAATTCTATGCGCTTATTAAAATTGAATGAAAAAGTTCAACAAATGATTATTGACGACATGATTTCTACAGGACATGCACGGGCATTACTTGCAATTGATGATGGAGAACAGCAATTTATTTTGGCAAGTAAAATTTTTGATGAAAAGCTAAGTGTTCGTGAAACAGAAAAACTAATTAAAGATTTAAAAAATCCTAAGAAGGAAAAAGAGAAAAAAGTAATTGAGAATGATTTTATTTACAAAAACAGTGAAGAGAAAATGAAGTTGGTTATGGGGACTAAGGTAAATGTGAATCATAAGCCAAATGGAAAAGGAAAAATTGAAATTGAGTATTATTCGGAAAGTGAATTTGAACGTATATATGATTTGCTTATGAGTATTGATAAAGGAGTCTAGTGATGTATGAATAGTAAAATATTAGCAAGTATAGGAATTGACCCGGCATATATACTGATGATTATGCTATTATTGATAATATTGTTGTTTGTACTTTTAATTAGTGTAAATATGAAGTATAATCGATTAAAGTCCAGTTATGCTTCGTTTATGCGTGGAAGAGATGGAAAGAATTTAGAAAAGAGTATTCTTGAAAAATTTAATGAGCTGGATGTTGTAACAAATATTGCAAGGCAGAATCGTCAAGATGTTAAGGAAATTTACCGTAGACTGCAGGATGGATATCAGAAAGTCGGTATTGTAAAGTATGATGCATTTAATGAAATGGGTGGAAAACTGAGTTTTGCATTAACATTATTAGATGGAAATAATAATGGATATATTATTAATGCAATGCACAGCAGAGAAGGCTGCTACACTTATATTAAAGAAATTGTAAAAGGGCAAAGTTATATTGAATTAGCAGAAGAAGAAGCAGAATCGTTGGAAAGAGCAGTTTATCAAGAAGCATATGGACTTGATATTGAAGTATAGAAAAAAGATTTGGAGGAATATAAAATGTTAGATATTAAATTTTTAAGAAGTAATCCTGAGGTAGTAAAGCAGAATATAAAAAATAAATTTCAGGAAAACAAGCTGCCGTTAGTAGATGAGGTAATTGAATTAGATATTAGAAACAGAGAAATCAAACAGGAAGTAGAGGCTTTAAGAGCAAACAAAAATCAGATTTCAAAAAAAATCGGTGCATGCATGGCACAGGGGAAAAAAGAAGAGGCAGAAGAATATAAAAGGCAGGTAGCAGCGAATGCCGAAAGAATTGAAACTTTATCTGCAGAGGAAAAGGAAGTAGAAGAAAAAATTAAAACAATTATGATGACAATTCCTAATATTATTGATCCATCTGTACCAATTGGAAGAGATGATAGTGAAAATGTAGAATTGGAAAAGTTCGGTGATCCTGTTGTTCCTGATTTTGAAATCCCATATCATACAGAAATTATGTCTAAATTTAATGGTATTGATTTGGACGCAGCCGGAAAGGTAGCCGGAAACGGTTTCTATTATTTAATGGGCGATATAGCAAGGCTTCATTCAGCAGTTATTTCTTATGCTCGTGATTTTATGATTGACAGAGGTTTTACCTATTGTATTCCTCCATTTATGATTCGAAGCAATGTAGTAACAGGTGTTATGAGCTTTGCAGAGATGGATTCTATGATGTACAAAATTGAAGGTGAAGATTTGTACTTAATTGGTACAAGCGAGCATTCAATGATTGGAAAATTTATTGATACATTACATGAAGAGGAGAAACTTCCATATACTTTAACAAGTTATTCTCCTTGTTTCCGTAAAGAAAAAGGAGCTCACGGAATTGAAGAGCGCGGTGTATATCGTATTCATCAGTTTGAAAAGCAAGAAATGATTGTTGTATGTAAGCCAGAAGAAAGTATGGAATGGTATGAAAAAATGTGGAAAAATACAGTAGATTTATTCCGTTCACTGGATATTCCAGTTCGTACTTTAGAATGTTGTTCTGGAGATTTAGCAGATTTAAAAGTGAAATCAATAGATGTTGAAGCTTGGTCACCAAGACAGAAAAAATATTTTGAAGTAGGAAGTTGTTCTAATCTTGGCGATGCACAGGCAAGAAGACTCGGAATTCGGGTAAAAGGGAAAGATGGCAAGTATTTTGCGCATACACTTAATAATACAGTTGTTGCTCCACCTAGAATGCTTATTGCATTTCTTGAAAATAATCTTCAGGAAGATGGAAGTATAAGGATACCTGAAGCCTTAAGAGGATACATGGGTGGTAAAGCAGAAATCAAATAATATAAAGGCGGAAATGACGTGCATGAATATTTAAAAGCGATAGGATTTTCAAATATTAAGACAAGGAAAGAATTAAAGAATTTATTAACGGACGTACAGAAATCATATGACTGGGAGGAAATGATTTCTGTTGCTCCGGGGAGCGATTTTTGCGAGTATAGAAAAGATTATGGTAAAGATATAGGAATCAGTATATTCGGCGAGCCTGATGATAATTATGAGTTTGAAATGGATTGTTATTTTCCATATTTTAATGGAAAAGGTATTACTTCTTATGCAGATATTATTGTAGAGCGCCGTATGGACAGAGAAATATATGTAGGTATTTGTGAAGAAATAAAGATAGGCGTCAGTCTTATTTTTCATTTACAAAATATTGTGGAGTATAAAAAGCAGAAGCAGCTCGGGAATATGCATAAATCGTCTGCTTCTATCACGCTTTCCGGACTTTCGGACGGAGGAACGATTTTGCTGCCAATTAAAAAGACGGAGATACAAGAGAAGGCAGAACTTGAGGAGTCGAGAAACCGGATGATGCTTTTAAGTGCAGCAAAAACCGGAGACCAAAATGCAATAGAAACTCTTACTTTAGAGGATATGGATATTTATTCCCAAGTATCGCAGAGACTTGTTACGGAAGATGTATTCAGTATTGTTGATACATATTTTATGCCATATGGTATAGAGTGCGACCGATATTCCATAATGGGAACAATTCTTGAAAAAAGTGAAGTAGTGAATGAAATCACTTCGGAAGAGATGTATGTATTTACTTTAGATGTGAATGAATTAAAATTTGATGTGTGTGTCCCTAAGAAATACGTTATTGGTGAACCGGCAATCGGAAGACGTTTTAAAGGAAATATTTGGCTTCAAGGAAAAATAAATTTTTGATATGATTTAATATGGTAATGTTCTATTAAAATAATTTGTCCCGAATTTTGTACTATTCGGGACAAATTTATAAATATATGGTTTTACCCTTTTAAACCTCGCGATTGTCTATCCATATCTTCAATAACAATATCGTAAATCTCACCTAATGATGCACAATATTCAATAACTTTCCACGGTTCATTTGTATGGAAATGAATTTTTATCAATTCTTCATCTCCAACCGCCAATAAGCAGTCGCCTTTGAAATTACTTAAAAAATACTCATTTATTATATCTTCATTAAGGTTATTTCCTTCTATTAATAGTTGTGTGTCATATTTAAATTCCAACATTATTTTAGTCTCCTTACTCTGTAATAATTAAATATAATTGACTAACGATAATTATATTTTAGGACAAAACATAAAAAAAATCAAGTGAAATAGGTCTTCACAATTAATATAATCTATGATATAATACAAAAAGTATGCAGTGCACAATTTTTAGATAAGCCAAATAATAAAAGTACTGACATAACTAAAATTTAATAGTTTTGTAAATGTCGCTATAGCTCAGCAGGATAGAGCGACCGCCTCCTAAGCGGTAGATGGTTCGAGTCTAAATCTTGCATAAAACTTAATATTTTGATAAATGTCCATGTAGCTCAGCTGGATAGAGCACACGCCTCCTAAGCGTGGGGTCGGAGGTTCAAATCCTCTCATGGACGCCAGCGAACAACGCTGCAAGCCTTTATTCATAAGGGTTTGCAGCTTTTTTTGTTCAGCCGCAGCCTTTTGTTAAAACCATCTACCAGGTTTGGAGGGTTACTTTTTTGTTTATGCGTTACAATGAATTTTTTGCTAATTGGAAACGAACCAAAACGGAGAGCTTGCTAAGAAAAATGGACTTCTTGCTAATTTGAGATTTTAGCCTGCCTTTTGAGCGGTGAGCAATGCTACCAGGGTGCTTGCAAGCTCCGGGGATTTTTGGAGCTGTTCCACCAATGCTGCCAGGTCTAAGGTTTGTGCCTGAGGCTGTTCCGGCTCCTGGGGAGGTTTTACATTCCGCAGATCAGGATTAGCATAAAAGGCACTCTCAAACTTCTGGGCATTGATTTTACGGTCCTCGTCGAGGATGTGGGCGTACACTTTTGTAATCATATCAATTTCAGCGTGGCCCGTGTCCCCCTGGGTGGCTTTCAGATCGCCGTGGTTGAGTTTCAGCTTATAAGTAGTGCTGGAATGTCTGAGAGAGTGGAACACCACATTAGGCAATCCGGCTTTTTCTTTCAGCAGAGAAAATTCTTTCTCAATAATCCGGTTCTCACACGGTCTGCCATTAGGTAGAGCAACCACTAAATCATAATCCTGGTATTCCTCACCGAGGAAGCTCTTTAGCTCATCCTGTGCTTTTTTCCATTCACGGAGAATATAAGCAACGGTTTTCGGCAACCAGACTTTTCTCTCACTTGATTTTGTTTTCGGTTTTTTCAAGATCAGCCGGGTACTGGTGTTAGGCATGAGTGGAGTGAAGATATGGAAAATATCTTTTTCTCCTATCATTTCAATGGCCTGTTTGGAAGCCCTTATCAGTTCTGCCTCAATGTAAACATAGGCATTATCCGCCGCTATGTTTTCATCCTCAATGTGAACATTCTTCCAGGTCAGACCAAGAATTTCTCCCATCCGCAAAGAACACGCAAAAGCAAGGTTCATAGCAACATACAATTTGCTGTCAGTACACTGGTCCAGAGCGATACGGATGGTATCGGCGTCCCAGATGTCACGTTTCTTGTACTCTGTTTTCGGTAATACGGTGTTCTCAAAGGGATTTTTTGCAATCAGCTCCCAGCGGACAGCCTGCTTAAAGGCACAGCGGAGAAGTTTGATGATCTTCTCAATGTTCTGGTTGGAGATAAACTCTGTTTTCGGTTTTCGGTTCCTCTTACAAACAGGAGGGGTCTTTTGGAGAGTCTGAATGTATTTGTCTACCACACGGGGAGTAATTGCCTGAACCTCCATATCACCGATAATCGGATTGATGTAGTTGGCAATCAGGGCGGTTTGACTGTCATACATGGACACACCCCATTGCTTTGCCCCATAGGTGGAAACAAAATCATACAGGAAATCAGACACTTTCTGATTGTTGGGAGGAAGAAAAGTGCCGGTGTTGATCTGGTTCTCAACCTCCGCTTTCCGTTTCAGCGCCTCTTTATGGGTATGCCAGGTTTCCCACTTTTGTTTGGTTTCTCCATTTTCGTCTATGTAGTTGTAAACAACAGAATATGCTTTTTTTCGTTTGATGATGGATGCCATGATCGATCTTCCTTTCTTTGTCCGTTAGAACGCTTGAGCGTCTAACCATTCGTCAAATGATTTTTTGGAAATTCGTATGGCATTACCAACCCGAACGGTTTTGAAATGTCCCTCTTTCACAAGGTTATATGCAGAAGTACGGCCGATGTTCAACATCACGGCTATATCTTCAACCTTGTAAGTTCTCTGTTCGGGGACATTGCCAGGTGTACGATTTTCGGCCTGATTCATAATGTCCTCCTTTCAGCAGCCGATCAATCATACAAAACATAACTTCTATCATCATTATGCCGCGCTTTATATGAATTGTCAGCTGCTAATAAAAAGTTTTCGATTTATCCATATTAAAAAGGACAAAACAGACGGCCATTAGCATGGCTCCACGGGAATTTCACCCCCGCATGGTTCTCATCCGGCCCTACCCATTGCTTGCGACGCTATCAACGCTCGAACTGATGGCTGTAAGGGAGTATCATTGTCCTCTTTGGGTATCATGGCCCACAGCCTGCCAAAGCTGTTTTGTGGCATGGTATTGATCGCTCGCTTAAAAAGGTCATGGCGCACCTGCCAGATGGCTCCACCGAAAGAGAATGTATCTGCCTGTCCTATGCTGTCACGGAGTTATCGTCCGGACTTTCTTTGTCAAGGTGCATTTATGGCTCCGGTCCGGTTCAAATACCAGGCGAGGAAAGAGAGGACAAAACACGCCTGTAATATGTACCTTAGACCGGAAGAACCTTGAAACCTGTTACAATGCTATACAGCAGTTTAGCCTCCAGGCGAAGCCTCATATCTTCGTCTACACAGAGGTGTTCGTTGCCGTATTCATCTTTCATAGGTCTCATGGCGAGGAAACGAATATAGCCCTTGTAGTGGTTGAGTACAGCGTTCAAGGCTCTCTCGTCACCCTCTGAGGCTGCCAGGATCACCGGCAGCGGTATGGGTTCTCTTATGTTTCGGGCCATTCAAATCCCTCCTTTTCCAAATACTCGCGTAGTTCTTTTAAGACATTGTTGCGTCGTTTACTTATGGTAGATCGGGCTGCATTTAGTTGTTGACTGATTTCAAGGTCGGTCATTCCCAGAAAATAAGATAGCAGAATAACATCTCGCTTATCTTCCGGTAACTGTGCCAATGCAGCCGCTAACAGTTCGCCCACAACAACCGTCTCTCTGCCAAGTACTTCAAAGATATATTCATCCTGAAAATACCTGTCATAGGAGGCGGCTTTCGTCAGTTCATCCTGTGTCATATCATCCAGAGATTTTTCCCAATCACGCTGCTTTGCATATTCATTGAGAATACGGTTAGCCTCGTTCTTCAAAACTCTGGTACAAAATCCACCAAACTGATTTTGAACACGCTGCTCATAGGAGTCTTTCATTTTCTCACCTCCTTTCGCAACCAGCAAAAGTGGGTGATGGACTTCCTCCCTTTCGCAGGGGTAATCGCGGAAACCGCAATTTGGCTACCTTGAAAGAGAAAAAATTTGAAAAGTTTCTGTAAGAAGCTGAATACAGTCCAAAACGCAGAAAAGCCCGACTGCATAATGCAGCCGGGCAAAATAAAAACTGTTATATGATGATGTGTGTGTTCATCTTTATGGCCGTAATGATCTAATTTATCAGTTGGTCCGTATTCTCATTTTTGAAAAAGAAAACAGCGGCTTTGATTGTTATTTCAAAACCGCTGTTAGGTCGTCTATATTCTGTTAGGCACATGAAAATTCTGCCGCCGAACAACGGTTTTTTTTATTTCCCGTTGGGCGGTTAATCTTAAAGGTTAAAATTAAATTAGATCATCATTTTCGACATAATGCCCATTTGTAATAAATCCTTTTGGCATTTTCTTCCCGTCAACAATAATATGAGTAAATTGAATTGGCAACCCTGCGGATAAAGCAAAGCTCTTTCCATACTGAAGTTGAAAATGAATGTGAGGTTCACTTGTATTTCCGCTGTTTCCACATTTAGCAATTATTTGTCCTCTACTGATTTTATCACCTTTATGTACGCAGATACTATTAGGGAGAAGATGGGCTATCATGCTATATTCATGTTTACTGTGGCGAATAATGATATGGTTTCCGCGCACATCCGATGCGGTACAATCGACCTGTCCCTCTGAGATAATAGGGGTGTTAGGAAAGTGACTGACCGCAGAAACGACAACACCATCTGCTGGAGCCAAAACATTTTCTGCAAAGCAGAAGTAATTTTCTAATTGTTCTCTTTCTCCTGAAAAAGTGGTTTCTTCGTTGTTCATAATGAAAAAATCATAAGCATACCGTTGGGATGGAAGAAACCAAGAATGTGAAGTTTCTTTATCAACCCCTCCGTTTGCAATATACCACTCACCATCAAACGGGAGCGAATACTGTATTTGCGGTTTATATGAGTTTTTATCCGGAAGCTTGAAGCCATGTCTAAAATGTGCAATAAATACTCCGACAAGCATACATAAATTTTGAATAAGAAACTTAAGATTGGATAAGTTGCTACGCATGGGTGAAATCACACTTGCAAAACCACATAATCCAAATAAGAAGAACAACATAAGATACTGGTTATCCCACCAAATACCTAAAAAACCGATCAAGAATAACCATTGTAATTTTGAAATAAATTTAAGCATAAACTACCTCTCCAAATATTCTCCGTATCGCTGCAAGAGCGATTGAAATTCGGGATTTTCTTTCAAAAACGATGTTTCATCGTATAATTCAAATTTCAACTGCTCAATCATTGATGATAAAAGCTGCCGTGGCAGGTTTTCCATGTTATCATCGGATAAATTCAAATGCTTGTATAAAACATTCGATGAAATATCTGTTCTTCCCTCCATAGAAGCAAGGAGTAAAGATAGTATTTTTGTGCAGCACTCCGCATCTTTTTTATTTATTGCACATTCAAGTTTAGCTGTATATGC
>CANAZK010000083.1 GCA_947366105.1 uncultured Lachnospiraceae bacterium
GTATTTTTCATCAATTATATTGCCTAATATTTCTTTATTTCCTGTTATCAGGGCTTCGATTTTTTCATCCCTGATTTTTTGTCCTTCTGCAAGGTTTTTTATAGATTGTGCAAGTCCCTGAATGGCTTTATCGTGAGCCGCGGATTGTTTTGCCCATTTCAGTGGTTTTCCGATGATTTCAGAAAATTTTCCTACGATATTGAATACGGATATGACAGCCAGCATTATGATAAATAAGCCCATGAACCACTGAATGACGTCAAGTTTAAATAATTCTAATAATGGTTCCATGCCGGTCAGCTAATCCTTTTGTCCAAATACTGGGTGAAAAGCTGATGCATCCCGGTAGAAGCAAGTCCGCTTACCATGCCGCCAAGGACAACCTGCGGCGTGAAAGAGAAGCCGTTCATCCAAGAGGATATCACAATGCCCAATATGGCGCATATTGTGGGAATGTATTTGTTGTCTACGTCTTTTATCCATTTTTTGATTACATATCCGATACAGAGACAGATGCCGAGTACCATCGGCACCATGTATTCATTTAAAAATTCCATGAGAATTCCTCCTTTGCTTTTTGTATATGACGGTTAAAAAAAGGGATAGAAGACCGAAGTCAACTATCCCTTTTCATTACTGTTCACTCCGTTCCAGTAACGGGTAAAAATCCATGCAAAATTTGCTTCGCAAATGGATTTTTACTTGCTATATATACATTTTCATACGGACTTAGCAGTGAATGCTAAGTCCTGTGTGAACAGTAACCCCTTTTCATCTTACTCTTCTTCTGGCAAGAGAGTAAGGTCTAACATATTGTGGTCTTTATCTTCCATTAAATCTAATGTAAGAGTAATTGTTCCCGGGTCGCCGTTGTTAGCGAATGATAAGGACATATTCGGCTGCGGCACGGCTTTGTATACTGTCATTCTGTAAGGAAGAATGTTGTCATCCTCCGTTTTCATGGCTGTATCGCCGTAGATAGCGAATGCTTTCGGGAAGCTTGTAGACTTGATGTTGATATTGTATACGTCGTCTCTTGTGATTCCGTAGAATACAACAACCTCTGTTCCTTCTGTCTGTGCGTCTTTTAATGTGATTGCTTTGTCAGCAACTGTACATTCAAGCTCAGACTCAAAGTTTACGTCTGATGCCAGATATACGCATACGCTTCCGTCTGCGACTGCATTTGTCTCATTAAGCGTAATTACGCCGTCAGCGCCAACTACTGCTTCTGCTTTCTTTACGAAGTTTGCTGTGTTGCTGCTTTCGCCGCCTGACATTAATTCCCAGAGCTTTGGTGTCTGAATCTGTGTTTCCACAGTCATTGTACCGCCTCTTTCACCTGAGAATGTTACTTTCTTAGGATGTCCTTTTCCGCCGTAGGCGAATACATTTTCACCTGTAAGCTCTACGCTTGATGTGTTGGCGTAGTCAAGGTTTAAGAAAGGTTTCTTTGTTTTGTACTCTGCGAAAATTAAATCGCATACCTCACGGTTTGTCATCTGTTTGCTGAAATTGTTGTTTGTCATAATTTTTTCCTCACTTTCGTTTTATGAATTTTTGTGTTTAGTTGAATAGATATTTTTGTTCCACAGACCAAGTTCAAAGGTGTTCTGTTTATCTCCCCACACGGAAACCTGTGTTGTCTGAATATCGTACCGGTCAATGATTTGGAGCCGGTCGAATAAATCGAACAGTTGATATACTGTCAGCTCCCATATCTGATGATAGTTTGTGTTTTTGCTGAAGGCTGCGACAGAAGATATAATATTTGGAAGGGTCAAGTCATCATTCACCTGTTTGGCTTTCGCTTCGTTCAGCTTCTTTCTGCCTTTCAGTATTTTTTCATAGATTTGTCTGCCGCGCTTATTAGTGATTTTGGACATATCGGCTGCTTCACTGTCGCCGGCAGTTACATAGAGTCTCTGCAAAATGAGACTGACGATGGAAGCATAGTTCTGTCTGCCGATAAAGCCGTGAATGGTTCCTTCGGCGTCGGAATCTTCGGTTTCGCTTTGTGTTTCATTTACGATAAGGAAGATTCCGCGTTCTTTATCGTATAACACTTTTTCGACAAAGAAAAAGTCCAGCGCCTGCTCGATTATTTTCGCGAAGCTGTCATCGTGAAGTATTACGCTGTACTCTGTGGATTTTTTAAGACAGGTAATGTACAGTCCGTATGTATAGTAGGAGAGGGCGGCGATTTCTCTGAGTGTGGGGGATTTTATGGAACCAACGCTGTCTATTTTCAGCGGATAAGGGGAAATTAAATCAAAATAATCTAATCTGATAAGAATCACCCCTTTATTCTGAAATCAGAAGCGGTAAATATAAGTTCCTTGCCGTAGTAACGGTCATTTGGGAAAATATGTTTTACCGTCTGTAAGGATGGTTTTCCGATACCGGACTTGTCCTGACTGCGTATCTGGCGTTCCAGCATATCGGCTAAAATGTCCACACGGGTTCCTTCATATCCTTCTTTTGTGTATTGCATGTTGTTTTTGTCACAGCATGCCCATACGATCAGCTGGATTTCTTTGATGGTTCCGGTAGGCATTTTGGATATACCGGCCTCTATGCATATATAGGATGGAACTTCTAAGTTTGCCCCGTCTGCATTGAGGTAGGGGAATACTTGTGTGTACATCAGGTTTCTGCATTCGTCTTCCGCGGCATCTGTTTTGTCTAAGAGCAGTCCGCATATGTCGGGACTGCCAAGAATGCCCGCAAGAAGGCGCCGCTTGGTAAGACCGGTATCTTTCAGTATGGATTCACGCATATTGCACCTCCTGCGAAAATAATGGTTTTTGTTCTGCCAAACAGGGAGCCGGCAGTGTGGTGTGAATGATCATTCGGGCCCGAATGACGGAGTAAGATGTGTTTTCCCTGTCATTAGGTCGGATTTGTGTATTTAGGGAAAATGCGAAGAATCAGGGGTTTTTGTTCCCCTGATTCTGTTTAGGTGTCCCGAATGTATGTTCTGTTATTGTTTTTTGGAAAAGCATTTTAACAGACAGCCGCTGTTGACATCGTAGAGTGTTTTCATAAGAAGTGATTTGTTGCGGCTGATGGCGCTTCCAAGTTTTGCGCTGTTTTTACATATCTGAGGCGTTATCAGGAATGCCCGGTCCAAAAGCCATGAGAACAGTCCCAAATAGCTGTCTGATATGTACGTCCGCCGGATATCGTTAATCAGGTCGTCAAAGTCATTTCTAAGCAGCAGGTATTTGTCCTTGTTTTCTTCATCGCTTCCGATACTGTTATATAGAGAAAGCGAATATTTGCTGATTAAGTCTTCTACACGCTTGCTTGTTTTCCGGTTTTCTTTCAATTCATATTTATAGAAGAAACGGGACATCGGCAGTGTTGATTTCGGCGAATGATATTCTTTGAATTTTAGGTGGTATAGGTAATTCATAGGGCAGCCAAGGGCATTGTTGATATTTGCCTTGTTAAAGTTTTTTTTTATAATCAGCCAAAATGCCGGGTATTTGTGTGTTTTTATGTCCATGTCATTTTTAATGCGCTGTATTTCTTCCGTCAGGTTAATGTTGAAAGTACGTTTGGCGTTGTCGATGGCAACTTGGGCAAGTACGGAGAGGATGCACACGTAATCCACGTATTTTCGGTCAGTGAAATTGCAGGCGTATGTCTGCGCAAGCTGCGCGAGGTTGCTTGATTCGCCAATGTCTCTTTGTGACTGTGCAAGCCCGCTGTCCACTCTGGCGTAATCTTCAGGTGTGTTTTGGTAAATGTTTCTGTCTTTCGGAATGTTATTTACTATGGTAGGATAGTCGGTATAACATTTCCGGGCGTGTTCCACAATGTCTGTTTGGTTGGTGGTATAGCCGCTGTCGGAGTCTTGGTCAGAGCCGTTATTCCGGTCTTGAAAGTCGGTGCCGATAAGGTTGACGGCAATGATCTGTTTTCCGAGGTGGAAATATTTCCGGATATTTTCGCTGTAAACATTGTGCAGGTAGGTCAGGTTGTTGCGGGAGTTGAACGGACTTCGGAAGAAGGCGAGGTATTCTCCGTCGTCGAACCGTTCGGTAAAGCACTGGATCGCATCTTTTTCCGTGGAAAATGTATCGTCATTGTCAACGGACTGTTCGTTTCCCGTGGCGCCGTATAGGAGCATGGCATACGGTGAGCCTACGATGACAAGGTTGTCGGCGTTTTGAATCAGTTTTCCGTTTTTTAAGTTCATAATATATGTTTTTATGATATATTCTTTCCGCCTTCTGAAATAAACGCTTCGTGTAAATTCAGGATTCTGTTCGCAGAGGGCGGCTAACGCTTCGTAGTCGTTGGAGAAATTGCTGTTCTGCTTCAAATAGGAAAGAAAGGCTTTGTCATCGGTTTTGAGACGGTTTACATAGTTTACGCTTCTTTCCGCCACGCTTCCCATAATGTCTTCTGAAAGAGAGTTTACCATCTGATAACTCATTTTCTGGACGTTTCCCAGTTTGCTTGCATGGGAAGTCTTTACAATGCCGAACCGGCTGCCGTTTCCGCGGACCTTTTCACACCAGTAATCATAGGAAATGCCGAATTTTATCCATTTCATGGCGTTGTCGGTTGTGATAAGTTCGATGTCTTTGACGTAATGCAGATTCCCAAACATGTCCTTTACGGTTGCATTTTCGTAATCTCCGCCGAAATAATCCCGGAAAAATTGCTGTATATCGCAGCAAAAGCTTGCCATTTTACAAAAGTGCTGCCGCAGCAGTACATATCCGTCTGCCCATTCCGGGAAAATGCGGCTGTCTATCAGCGCCTGTCCGTCGAACAGGGTATTTTTAACCATATAGTCTTTGATATTTCGTGCAAAGCAGTGATGGTTTTCATCGGTTTCCACGCTTATGACATTCGTTTTGAAGGTTCGTTCCACATCCTTTAATATGAGAATGTTTTCGGGATTGATGTGGAGCATGTCTACGGCGGTACTGGAAATCAGCGGGGCATAAGCGCTTATTTCTACAATGGCGGCGTTATCCTTCGGAAGCTCGATCCCCATATACAGGAAGTCGCGGGCTTTTTTATACAGCTTTTCCTTGATGAACATGCAGGCGCCTTTCTTGGCTTTGCCGGTGCTGCGATAGAGCATTTTGTAATGAACGGTGTCTTTCTTTTTGATTTCTCCGTTTTTCTTATAAGCTGTGTAGGTGACATCCACGCCGTCGCGATAGAATATTTTGCGGATTTCCTCTTTGGAGCATTTTTCATATTTGTCTTTGTTCTGCCTTGCGTCGCATACGAGGCGCGCGATTTTTTTCCGTTTATTGTATTTTTTCAGCATTTGCGGAAGCTGGCGTAAGGATTTGGCGATTTTGTATTCCAGCCGGGCCTGTTTTGCTATTTTTCGGAGATGGGTGATTTCTTCTTCAAAGGAGCGGGAGCCGTAGTTGAATTCAAGGCAGATCAGGTCGGTGGTGGAACCGTCTTTTTGTATTTTCAGACCGTTTTTTTGCAGAAAGTCGCTGAAAAGACTGTTCGTAAACATTGCATTTTCGTATTCATAGTGTTCGCGTAAGCCTTTGTTGTACTCAAAGAGTGTTCCCGCTTCGATATTTTTGATTTTGATTCCGTATTTATTCATGTTATGTTCTCTCCTTTTCGTTTTGATTTGGTGTTGTGTTCTATAATTCACCTTTTTGAAATCAAACCATGCCAAAAGAACGCATGTTCTAAATTTTATTGACACAAACAAATGTTCTTGTTATAATGGTAAAAATTGGAAATAAGAATATGAGGTGAATTAAAATGGGAAATTTAAAATTGATTTATGATTACGCAAAGAATGGCGGCAAAAGGTTAAATTATATTTCAAGGCAGATTTTTTGTAAGTATAAAGGCATGACGCAGATGGACGAAGATGATTTTTACAGCATTGCCAATGAACAGTTATGGATGGCGGCAAAGGAATATGACGAGTCTAAAGGGATTCCGTTTCAGGCATTTCTTATTATGAAGATAACCGCCAGATTCAATACGGAGATAAGGAACCGATGCAGGAAAAAGCGGTGTATAGAGAATATGCAGATGAAGTATTTGGATGAGCCTATGGAGAACGGACTGCCGCTTTCTGAAACAATTGCGTCGGATTTCAATATGGAAAAGATATTTATGGAAAAACCCGGCGCCGGGGCGGATGACAGGATAATGAGATATATGAGGAAATTATCTCCAAAGCAGCGCGAGATTGTCATATTGCTTTCGGAGGCGTACAAGCCGGCAGAAATCAAGAAACTTTTGGGTATTACCCATGGGGAATATGCCAATCATTTGAGTGCGATACGTTCTTATGAGAATACAAAGATATTGATGTGACGGAGGATAGAGGAATGGCTAATAAGATAAGGAAACAGACGCTTTCTTTGGGGTCGTATTTGGAAAGTGTGAAAGAAGAGGATGTGCGGAGCGATCAGGATGTGCAGAGGATGGCGGAGCAGTGGGACGCGGGTATGATGAACGAGCTGATAGTAACCGTGTTGACGGATGACTATATCCCGCCGGTGATTTTGGGAGAGGAAAACTTAGAGGAGGCATGCCAGCTGTGGATTATTGACGGAATACAGAGAAGCTCGTCATTATTAAAATTCCGATATGGATTTTATAGGATTACATCGGCTTTGGAGAACAGCATTATCAGATATCAGATAAAGAAGTTGAATGCGGACGGAAGCGTCTGCCATGACTGTGAGGATAATATTGTATGGGAAACCGCCGAGTTTGACATTAAGGGGAAAACCTATGACGAGCTGCCAAAGGAATTGAAGAAAAAGTTCAATGATTATCAAGTGGAGACGGTGGTTCATCAAAATTGTACCATGGAAACGATATCCAAGCTGGTACGCCGTTATAATAATCATAAGGCTATGAACGCGTCACAGAGGGCGTTTACATATGTGGACAGATTTGCAAGGAAAATCCGGGTCATTACCGCCCATGAATTTTTCAGGGACTGTGAAGGTTTCACCGAAAAAGAGAGGAAAAACGGCGTGTATGAGAGGATTGTGTGTGAAGCCGTAATGACAATGTTTCATTTGGCGAAGTGGCAGAAACAGGGGAGAAGAATGGGCATGTATCTGAATGATAACGCGTCGGATGAGGAGTTCGATATACTGTATGAAGAGATAGGAAGATTAAAACGGGCCGGCTGCCACAGGTACAAGACAATTTTCACCAGCAGGGATGCGTTTATCTGGTTTGCGTTATATCACAGGTTTTTAGAGCTTGGGCTGGAAGATAAGAAGTTTGTGGGTTTTCTGAATGCATTTCAAACAAAGCTTCACGGACAGCCGTTTGAGGAATACGGAGGATGTTCTTTCGACAATATAGCCGCCGGCAAGGCAACGAAGGACAAGCGGACGGTACATCAAAAGCTTGCCATGCTTGAATTTTTGATGATGGGATATCTGCGCGGCAGAGTGAGGGGAAAAAGTCGTCAATCTGCTTGATATCTTGAATAAGAATCAGTAAAATAGAGAGAAAGAAAGTAATTACCTAGGAGGATGGATTATGATATACTACAATGAAGGCGGCATTTTGATTCGTACAATCAAGGAATCCGATGTGAAAACTATTACTGAGGCAGAGATTGCGCAGGGATGGAATCAGACAGAGGATAAATATTGGATGAGAGTCCGGGATAATGAAAGCGGGAAGGCAGTTTCTTTGGTGGCTGAATATAAGGGAGACCCAGCGGGATATATCAATGTATATCCGAATTGCTGCAATGGTCCGTTTGGAGGCATGGGATACTGTGAGATTGTGGATTTTGGAGTGTTGGAGAAATACCGGCGTAATGGAATCGGAAGTAAACTGATGGATGTGGCGGAACAGGTTGCGGGTGAGTACGCAGATACGGTTTATTTGGGAGTAGGACTGTATGCCGATTATGGAAGCGCTCAGCGGATGTACGTGAAACGGGGGTATATACCGGACGGTTCGGGAGTGTGGTATGGCGGCCAGATTGCGGAACCCGGTAAAATGTATTGTAATGATGATGATCTGAATCTGTATTTCAGTAAGAAACTGAGGTAGAGTAATAAGAAATTCTTCATACAATAGTAATATACTGTTATCCGGATTGGAGGCTCTCATTAATGAGCAAGAACTGTTATGATGATGAAACTTTTTTTCAGGGTTATAAAAAGATAAGAGAAAGTCAAAACAATTATAATGATTTGCTGGAACAGCCGGCAATGCGTGATTACATGCCGGACGTGAGGGGAAAGAAGATACTGGATTTGGGATGCGGCTACGGAAGGAACTGCGTGGAATTTGCAGAAGGCGGCGCTCTCAGAGTGGTGGGAATCGACAGTTCAAAGAGAATGCTGGAGACGGCGAAGAAAGAGTCTGTCCACCCGAATGTAGAATACATGCGGCTTGAAGCCGAGAGGCTTCATGAGATGAATGAAACCTTTGATATTGTATACAGTTCCCTTGTTTTTCATTATATAGAAGATTTTGAAAAGTTAGTGTTGGACATCAGCTCTGTTTTAAAAGGGAACGGAGTGCTTCTGTTTTCTCAGGAGCATCCGATTATTACTGCATCGCCGGATAAAGGGCTGGATTGGAACTATGATGATAAGGGAAGGGAGATTTCCTATACTTTTACAAACTATAATCGGCAGGGCAGGCGCGGTTCTCATTGGTTCATTGATGATGTAATCACATATCACAGGACAATGGGAACCATTGTTACCACTCTTGCTGATAACGGTTTCCATATTGATGCTCTTTATGAGACTGCGCCAAAACCATTTGCAGTACAGAAATATCCGAAACTCAGGAAAGAATTTTTAAAACCGAATTTTCTGATTATAAGGGCGAGGAAAATGCGGATATTAAAGGAAGGACTTATGAAAAATGAAACGAGAAGATTTTTACTTTGATTTACCGGAGGAGCTGATAGCGCAGGATCCGCTTGAGGACCGTTCAAGTTCGAGGCTTCTGGTTCTTGATAAGGAGACGGGGGAGACGGAACATCACGTCTTTAAGGAGATTATAGACTATTTGGAAGAGGGGGACTGTTTAGTTATCAATGACACGAAGGTGCTCCCGGCCAGACTGATTGGGGCAAAGATGGGAACTGATGCCAAAATAGAAGTGCTTTTGTTAAAGAGGAAAGAAAATGATATATGGGAAACGCTTGTAAAGCCCGGGAAAAAGGCAAAACCGGGAACGAGAATAAGTTTTGGCGGGGGGCTTCTGATAGGCGAGGTTATGGATATTGTTGATGAGGGGAACCGGTTGATTCAATTTCAGTATGAAGGCATTTTTGAAGAGGTGCTGGATGAACTTGGACAGATGCCGCTCCCTCCATATATCACCCATCATTTGGAGGACAAGAACCGTTATCAGACCGTATATGCCGAGCATACCGGTTCTGCGGCGGCTCCGACTGCCGGACTTCATTTTACCCGGGAATTACTTGGGAAAATAGAGGAAAAGGGCGTGAATATTGCGAGAGTTACTCTGCATGTAGGACTTGGAACGTTTCGTCCTGTGAAGGTGGAGAATATTTTGGAGCATCACATGCATTCGGAATTTTATCAAATTGATGAAGAGGCGGCGGTGAAAATTAATACTGCTAAAGAAGCTGGACACAGGGTTATCTGTGTGGGAACCACAAGCTGCAGAACGATTGAATCGGCGGCAGATGAGAACGGAAGGCTGAGAGCCGTTAGCGGATGGACGGATATATTTATCTATCCGGGTTATCGGTTTAAAATACTGGACGGCCTGATTACTAATTTTCATCTGCCGGAATCTACTTTGATTATGCTGGTGTCTGCGCTTGCAGGGCGGGAACATGTGTTAGAGGCCTATGCCCGGGCAGTGGAGGAAAGGTACCGTTTCTTTAGTTTTGGGGATGCGATGCTCGTGGTGTAAGCAAAAAACAGGTATGATGGAGGTTCACCTATGATTTTGTATCATGGCAGTAATGTTATAGTGGATAAACCAAGGCTGATTCGGCAGAGAAGGACGCTGGATTTTGGCAGCGGTTTTTATACAACGACCAATCGCGATCAGGCTGTAAGTTTTGCAGGCAAGGTTACGGAGCGGAGAGAAAATGGTTCTCCCCATATCAGTATTTATCAAATTGCGGAAATGGAAGAACTGAAAGGTAAATTTAAGCTTCTTATTTTTCCAGAAGCAAATGAGGAATGGTTGGATTTTGTCTATGCGAACCGAGGCGGTAATTATCAGGGAGAGCGATTTGATATGGTGTTCGGTCCGGTAGCAAACGATACAATCTATCGGACTTTTGTTGCCTACGAAGAAGGAATCCTGACAAAAGAGGAAACAATTGCCCGGTTAAAGGTAAAAAAGCTGTATAATCAGATGACTTTCGCCACAGAGGCGGCTCTTGCGCAGTTACGCTATATTGGACAACTTGATATGAGGGAGGAATACAAATGAGCGAGGTGAGAATTAAGGCTATGTTGGAGCTGATTGTTCCACGGCTGGTCAAAAAAATAATCAAAACACAGAATATCACAGAAAATGAGGCGCTGACCGCGTTATATGCTTCCGAACTATACCGTCAGTTGGAGCGCGAAGAAACGAAATTATGGCATCTAAGTGTTCCAACGTTGTTTGATTTATGGCTGGAGGAAAAGGAAATCGGCAGTATCACTTACCCGGAGGAGGCGTGAATATGGATGACAAGATTGATTTTGTTGTTTACTGTATTGAGGAATACAAAGAAGCAAAAGGATTGGACGGAAAGGGAGTAATCGAATTGTTCAACCGTTACCGTGTAATAGACTATATCCGTGACTATTACGAGGCACTGCACACGACCGGCAGGCAGTATATTGTGGATGATATCAGTACTTATATAGAGGCTAGGCAGTCTTTTATGGCATAAAGGGAGAATTCCAATAGACGGTGAATGTGGTAGACAGGGGATTGGTACGATGTGTGGCGTTGCTTAATTAAGAATATAATTTGTTTAGAAGGAATGAGCCCGAGGTTAATCAACCTCAGGCTCATTTTCTTCTGCAGTCATGGTTCTTGCCGATATACCGTTAATTTCTACTGTATCGTCCACCCCAATAACCAAGCATCGTCTTCCGTTTATTACCATTGTTTCTACAAGATCCGTGCGTTCAGGGTTGACTTTGATTACTACATCGGGAGTCTTGATTTCGAATGTCCGTGTATTGGCAATGTTAGAAGCAAGAAGCGTTGATTTCTCGCCGGCGGCAGCTTCGTACTGTTTGTCAAAGTTTTCAAGTTTTTCTTCTTTAACGCCGCTTTTTGTAAAAAGATATTTTACCTCATCTTTATCAAGCTCTGCCGGTACGGGAGATTCCTTCTGTTCCTCGATCAGTTCATTCAGATTCTCGTGGATGGCTTTCACAATTTCATAAGAGCATTCCTCGCCTAGGGTTTCCTCAATCAGGGCGTTAAACGTTTCTTTTTGTCCGCCGGCGCTTAAAGGAAGACGGCAGCCAAGTAAGGAATCAACCAGTTCAAAATGCAGATTTTCAGGTTTCTTTGAGTAGTACAGAATGTTATGGATATCAGAGCTTCTGTCATTAAATGCAGGGAACAAGAACCCCAAATCAGGCATTTCCACTATCCAGTCACGGATACGGTCGTGAAAATTATTCTGCTCTGTATCATAAGACAGTCCTGGTTTTGACAAATTCACAGGACAGATGCTGCACAATATGTAATCATATACCTCGTCGGAGGCATCAAACATTTCTGCGTTATCAGATGATTTTCCCGGAACATCATATGCCGCGTGGATGAGGAGAATCAGGTAATGCTCCGCATAATCATAAGATTCGATGATTCTGTCATAAAATGCGTCAAGCAGAACATCATCAGTCAGGCGGCTGTTGCGAAGACGCAGCAGGAACTCCTGAGTGCCGCCTTCCATCTCCGTGTCCAACGGAAATTCCATATTCATCAGATTCTTGCCAATAGATCCTGATAAGGTTTTTCGCAGTATATCAAAATACTTAAACATTTCCTCTTCAGGAAGTGAGAGGAAGGCCTCTTTAAATGTGGACTTTTTTTCTTTTTCGCCGTTTACATAGCAGCCGCAGATGCGGGTAATCGCACAATTTGCCGGTGTAAACTGCTTCTTTATCTCAGATACTTCTTTCTTATTCATGCTTAAATCTCCTTTGCTGATTTATCTGTGAAATATGTATTTGTGCATTGTTACATTATAACGTAAACTGGAAATAGATACAAATGTAAACTTCATAAAATCCATACAAAATAAACGGAACATATGGTATAATTCTTAAGGAAAGTATCAGATTCAGAGCAGCAGCAAAAAGAACA
>CANAZK010000084.1 GCA_947366105.1 uncultured Lachnospiraceae bacterium
CGATAGTTCCTGCCGCCAATGTCGGATTTTCAAATACACCCATCGGTCCGTTCCATACAACTGTCTTAGCTGATTTCACTGCGTCTGCATAAAGCTCTGCTGTCTTCGGTCCGATATCCATACCTTCCATATCTGACGGAATTTCATCAACTGATACGTTGGAAACTTCGATCGGTGCATCGATTGGGTTCGGGAATGCTGCCGCGATTGTTGTATCAACCGGAAGAAGTAATGTTTTTCCTAACTTTGAAGCCTTTTCCATCATTTCCTTACAGTAATCAATCTTCGAATCGTCTACCAATGAATTACCGATTTCTTTTCCCTGTGCTTTTAAAAATGTGTAAGCCATTCCGCCTCCGATGATTAATGTATCACATTTCTCAAGCAGGTTAGAGATTACATTTAACTTATCTGCAACCTTTGCGCCGCCTAAAATTGCCACAAATGGACGTACCGGATTCTCCACTGCATTTCCCAAGAAATCAATTTCTTTCTGCATCAAGTATCCGACTGCCGCTGTGTCAACGTACTCCGTCACGCCCACATTGGAACAGTGAGCTCTGTGAGCTGTACCAAATGCATCATTTACAAATACTTCACATAAAGAAGCCAACTCTTTGCTGAAAGCCTCGCCGTTCTTTGTCTCTTCTGCGCGGTAACGCGTATTCTCAAGAAGAATCACATCTCCGTCGTTCATAGCCTCTACTGCTGCCTTTGCATTCTCTCCGACTACGTTAGCGTCTGCCGCAAATTTCACTTCCTGTCCCAACAACTCAGTTAATCTTGCTGCCACCGGTGCGAGTGATAACTCCGGCTTTGGCTCTCCCTTTGGTTTGCCAAGATGTGAGCAAAGAATTACTCTTCCGCCGTCTGCAATTAACTTCTTGATTGTTGGAAGCGCTGCCACAAGACGATTCTCGTCCGTGATTTTACCTTCTTTTAACGGAACGTTGAAATCACATCTTACAAGCACTTTTTTTCCTTTTACATTAATATCGTCTACTGATTTTTTATTAAGCATGATTTTATGCCTCCTTTTTATGTTATAAAAAGGCCCGGTCCAAAAAGACCGGACCCTATATGAGCCTATTCCTGAAAATTATCTATTCCTAGATTTCTCCAGCGATGATTTTACCGAAATATTTGATTGTTCTTACCATCTGGCTTGTGTATGAGTTTTCATTGTCATACCATGAAACAACCTGAACCTCTGTTGTACCATTATCCAATGGGCAAACCATTGTCTGTGTAGCGTCAAATAATGAACCATATGTCATACCAACGATATCGCTTGATACGATCTCGTCTTCGTTGTAACCGTAAGACTCATTAGCTGCTGCTTTCATAGCTGCGTTAATCTGCTCAACTGTTACTTCTCCTTCAACAACTGCTGTTAACATTGTTGTAGAACCTGTAGGTGTTGGGATTCTCTGAGCAGCGCCGATTAATTTACCGTTTAACTCCGGAATAACTAAACCGATAGCCTTTGCAGCGCCTGTGCTGTTAGGTACGATATTAACTGCTGCCGCACGTGATCTTCTTAAATCACCTTTTCTCTGCGGTCCGTCAAGTGTCATCTGATCGCCTGTATAAGCGTGGATCGTGCACATGATACCTGATTTAATTGTTGCTAAATCATTGAGTGCTTTTGCCATTGGCGCCAAGCAGTTTGTTGTACAAGAAGCTGCTGAGATGATATCATCTTCTTTAGATAATTTCTCGTGGTTTACATTGTATACGATTGTAGGAAGATCATTTCCGGCCGGTGCAGAAATAATAACTTTTTTAGCTCCTGCTTTAATATGAGCCTCTGCTTTTGCTTTAGATGTGTAGAATCCTGTACACTCTAAAACAACGTCAACACCGATTTCTCCCCACGGAAGCTCTTCAGCGTTAGCTTTTGCATAAATCTTGATTTCTTTACCATCAACTGTAATAGAATCCTCTCCTGCAACTACCTTATCACAAAGAGCGTATCTTCCCTGTGTAGAGTCATATTTTAATAAGTGCGCTAACATTTTTGGAGATGTCAAATCGTTAATTGCTACGATTTCAAATCCTTCTGCTCCAAACATCTGTCTGAATGCAAGACGTCCAATACGTCCAAATCCATTAATTGCTACTTTTACTGCCATGATGAATTCCTCCTAAAGTTTAATTATAAAATCACTGTTTACAGTATATATGTGATATTCTTTAACCTTTGTTAAAGAATAATCAACCCTTTCTATTGTACTAAATACAGAATAAAATTTCAAGGCTATTTTACATTTTTAGCCAACTTTTAGCCAACTTGCTTAAAAATCAACTTCCTTTCTTTAAATTCTGTATAATATTTAAAACCGCAGGCTTCCAAAATGTCTTTTACCTTATGAAAATCATATGCTAAATGCTCCGGTTTATGTCCATCGGAACCAACGGTAATTACTTCCCCGCCAAGTTCTTTGTAGCGCTTCAGCACATCCATATGCGGATGCGCAAAAGGAAGTCCGTATTTCAGTCCTGCTGTATTTAACTCTATTCCCTTTCCTTCGGAAATAAGTCGTTTCAGTATCTCGTCCACTATATCTACATTCCTACTGTAAGAGTAGGCTTTCTCCTGCCCGAATCCATACCGTACAATATAGTCAAGATGTCCAAGCACATCAAAATCCGAGATATTCTTCACATTCTCAAGTGTCTCTTCAAACATCTGCCGATATAATTCTTCGTCTGTCAAATCGGAAAATCCTTCCCTGTAATAAGGGTCTCTGCCATGCAGAACATGAACGGAACCGATTACAAAATCAAACGGATATTGATTCACATATTCCTTTGCAAAATCTTTAAGATGAGGCTGAAGCCCCAGCTCTACGCCTATCCGCACATCGATTCTATGCTTGTACTTCTCCCGGAGGGGCTTTAATATACGGAAATATTCTTCTGTATGAAAGACAAATTCTTTTCCTTCCTCATCATAATCCTTATCCATGTGATCCGTAATGCAGATTACATCAAGCCCTTTTTCAATCGCCCCCAGTATCATATTCTCCGGCGTGCTTGTCTTCTCCGCATCCGTCGAAAAATTTGTATGTGTATGAAAATCTGCTTTCATCTTATTTGTCTCCTATAATCGTTCCGCCGCCAAATACATATTCTCCGTCATAAAGTACTACTGCCTGTCCCGGTGTAACGGCCCTTTGGGGTTCCTCAAATATGCATAAAATCTCATCCTCCCCTGACGGTCTTACAGTACACCATGCACCTTTATGATTATAACGTATTTTGGCAAACATACGTCTTTCATCCTTGATACCCTCTTCAGACATAAAATTTAATTTGTCAGCCCGCACGATATAAGACAGAGAATCTTTATTTTCTCCGATTACCACTTCATTTGTCTTTGGACGTATTTCAAGAACAAATGCCGGATGTCCGAGAGAAAGTCCAAGTCCCTTTCTCTGCCCCACCGTATAATGAATAATTCCTTTATGCTGTCCTAAAATATTCCCTTCCAAATCCACAAAGTTCCCCGGAAGATTCTTCTCTCCCGTCGCATTCTCTATAAATGACGCATAGTCCCCTTCCGGCACAAAACATATGTCCTGGCTGTCCGGCTTATTTGCCACCTGAAGGTTGATTTTATTTGCAATTTCCCGCACTTCGTCTTTGGTATATTCTCCCGCCGGCATCAACGTATGCATAAGCTGATCCTGCGTCAGGTTATAAAGGGCGTATGTCTGATCCTTGGCAAGTGTTGCAGAACATTTTAACGTATACCTTCCATTCTCAAGACGTACAATTCTTGCATAGTGCCCGGTTGCGATATAATCTGCCCCAATATCCAGGCTGCGCCGAAGAAGGGCTTCCCATTTTACATAACGATTGCACGCAATACATGGATTCGGCGTTCTTCCCTGACGGTACTCTTCAATAAAATAGTCTATAACCTCTTTTTTGAATTCCTTCTTAAAATTCATCACATAAAACGGAATTCCAAGCTGAGAAGCCACCCGTCTCGCATCCTCCACGGCGCTCAATCCGCAGCATCCGCCGTTCTCCTCCATGACAGACGGCTCTTCATCCTGCCATATCTGCATGGTTACGCCGATTACGTCATAGCCCTGTTCCTTTAATAGATAGGCCGCCACTGACGAGTCTACTCCTCCCGACATTCCAACGACTACTTTTTTCTTCTCCATAGTCTCTCCTATCTAGTATTCGTCATCCTCTTCTTCATCTTCGTGAATGTCCGACTTCGGCTTTTCAAGCCCTTTAATCTTAATATCATGCTTCTCTGCATAATCCCAAAGCGCGGCATGTATGGCTTCTTCCGCCAAAAGCGAGCAATGTACCTTCACCGGCGGAAGTCCGTCAAGCGCCTCCACAACCGCCTTATTTGTCACGCTGAGCGCGTCATATATACTTTTTCCCTTTACAAGCTCCGTTGCCATACTGCTCGTAGCAACCGCTGCGCCGCAGCCAAATGTCTTGAATTTCACATCCCTGATAATCTGGTTTTCATCAATATCAAGGTAAATACGCATAATGTCACCGCATTTCGCATTGCCCACCGTGCCTACGCCGCTTGCATTTTCTATTTCACCAACATTTCTCGGATTTTGGAAATGATCCATTACTTTTTCTGTATACATTTTCTATACCTCTTTCTATCTATGCTTATTTATTCTGCTTTTTTATGAAATCCTCGTATAACGGCGACATGCCGCGGAGTCTGTCTACAATTTCCTTCAGCGAATCTACCACATAATCAATCTCCTCTTTCGTCGTCTCATCACTTAATGAAAGTCTCAAAGAGCCATGCGCAATCTCATGCGGAAGCCCGATTGCAAGAAGCACATGGGACGGATCCAAAGAACCGGACGTACATGCCGAGCCGCTTGACGCACAGATTCCTTTCATGTCCAGCATGATAAGCAGGGACTCCCCTTCAATAAATCGAAAACTGAAATTCACATTATTCGGAAGCCGGTTCGTTCTGTGTCCGTTCAGCTTTGCATATGGAATTTCATGTTCGATTCTATCTATCATATAATCCCTGAGTTCTTTCTCTTTCCCGCTTCTTTCACTCATCGTGCAGACCGCCCTCTTTACTGCGGCTCCAAGCCCGATAATTCCCGGAACATTCTCTGTTCCCGCACGTCTTTTTCTCTCCTGCGCACCTCCGTGTATAAAAGAGCGGATTTTCACTCCTTTTCTAATATAGAGAAAACCGATTCCTTTCGGACCGTTTAACTTATGCCCACTGGCGCTTAACATATCAATGTGAAGTTCGTCAACATCTATCGGAACATGCCCAAATGCCTGTACTGCATCCGTGTGGAATAAAATACCGTTTTCTTTTGCAATCTCACCGATTTCTTTCACCGGCTGTATTGTTCCGATTTCATTATTTGCAAACATAATGGAAATGAGAATTGTCTCCGGCCTGACTGCCGCCTTTAACTCATCTAATTTCACAACGCCGTTCTCATCCACGTCAAGATATGTGATTTCAAATCCCTGATTTTCAAGGTATTCTGCCGTATGAAGAACGGCATGATGCTCTATCTTTGTTGTAATAATATGATTTCCTTTATTCCTATAAGCTTCCGCAGCTGCTTTCAGAGCCCAGTTGTCAGATTCAGAACCTCCTGCCGTAAAGTAAATTTCGTTTGACTTTGCCCCAAGAGCTCCTGCAATGATTTCTCTCTGTTTTATAATTTCATCTTTATTTTGAGAAGCAAAACTGTACACACTTGACGGATTCCCATAATATTCCGAGAAGTAAGGAAGCATGGCGTCCACAACCTCAGGCGCCGTCTTCGTCGTTGCCGCATTGTCCAAGTAAATTAATCTGTCCATTATTTTCCTCCTAATTATTGCATTCTCTATGCCCGTATACCGCATCGCTGTTCATTGCTTTGCTTTCATTTACAAGCTGCTCTAATTTTATCTCGTCAACCGTACGGTTGATACTTTCATTGATTCTCTGCCACACATATTTTGTGACGCATCCTCCTGCCGCTTCACAGCCTTCGCCATCTATAAACCCAGAACATTCCACAGGATTCAAGTTCCCCTCAAGGGCTCTCAATACGTCGCCCACAGAAATATCTTTCTGAGCTTTTGCAAGCACATACCCCCCGCCTGCACCGCGGATGCTCTTAATGATTCCCGCTCTTTTAAGCATTGCCATAAGCTGCTCAAGATAGCGTTCCGAAATATCCTGCCTTTCAGAAATGCTGCTTATGGAAACCGGCTCTACCTCGCTGTATCTTGCCAAATCAATTAAAGCTCTCAATCCATACCTTCCCTTTGTTGATAGCTTCAAATCTCCACCTTCTTTGCAAAACTTTAATCCCTACTATTTTACTAGGAATTCCTTTTGTAGGATATCACTCCTTTTATGTTCTGTCAAGGACAATTGCATAATATATTTATAGAAAACATTTCAGGATGATACCATGTCAAAAAAAGGCACAATTATCAAAGGAACTTTTATTTTAACCCTTACCGGATTTCTAAGCCGTGTTATAGGATTCTTTTACCGCATTTTTTTAAGCCACACCTTCGGTGAGGAAGGCGTAGGACTATATCAGCTCATTTTTCCGGTTTTTGCACTGGGATTTTCTTTTACGGCGGCGGGAATACAAGTGGCATTATCTCGAATCATTGCCCAAAAGGTCTCTTTAGGCAGACACAGGGAAGCCAAACATGTTTTATTTACGGGACTTCTTATATCGCTTACTCTTTCCATTGCCGTAACAATTTTCCTACAGACAAATGCACAATGGATAGCCGTACATTTATTAGGAGATATCCGCTGTATTAATTTATTGATAGCCATGTCATACGCCTTTCCATTTGCTTCTGTCCACAGCTGCGTCTGCGGATATTATCTAGGACTTAAAAACACGAAAGAGCTTGCCTTATCCCAATTAGTTGAACAGACCGTCCGCGTGGCATCCGTATACATAATCTGTACTATAATGCTGAAACAAAATATAGCTCTTCCTGTAACCGTGGCGGTATTTGGACTTGTTATCGGAGATGTTGCCGCTGCGTTTTACTGCATTTTAACATTTTCAAAATCAAAAACCGCTTCTGCAAGAAGCATGCCCACACTTACAAACCCTTTTTCCGGTGCAAAAGAACTTCTGGTCCATTCTGTTCCTCTGACCGCAAACCGTGTTTTGCTTAATATTCTTCAAAGCATTGAAGCCGTTTCTATCCCCGGATGCCTTATGCTTGCCGGGTTTTCTAATTCAAATGCGTTGAGTATTTACGGAGTTCTGACCGGTATGGCGCTTCCATGTATTCTTTTTCCTTCTGCAGTCACAAGCTCCGTGTCAACCATGCTGCTTCCTACTATTGCAGAAATACAAGCCACAAACAACCGGCAGACCTTGATCCGCCTTATAAGGCAGGTAACTGCCTGTGTATTCGCTCTCGGATGCCTGTGCACTTTATTTTTCCTTTTAACCGGCAATTTTGTGGGAAACCTGCTTTTCCACAGTACGACTGCCGGAAAATTCATTATCACTCTTGCATGGATTTGTCCGTTTTTATATACAAACACAACATTTATCAGTGTCTTAAACGGACTCGGGAAAACAACCTCGTCCTTTCTGATCAATACCATCGGGCTATGCATACGAATCGGCGGAGTTTTTTTCCTAATTCCGGTATTCGGCATCGCCGGTTATCTATGGGGTCTTCTTGGGAGCCAGTTTCTTATCAGCAGCCTGTGTATCTGCTGTCTGAAAAAATACTTGTCATCCTAATCAAGCAAGACGGCGCTGCCGGCTAATACCGATTAATATCCATTAAAAGAAACAAAGATACTCTGCGGAAATGAATGCCTTTTTGGGCAACAACATATTCCGCAGAGTATCCTTATATTTTTATCACTTATCTCCTTTCAAATATAACAGCCGAATACTGTCATAATACATACTATCACTCTTAATATATACCGTTTCATACCCTTTCTCCATATAATACATTTGAGCCGTATCAGATACAGCGATTACCAATTTATCTCTTGCTGTATCGGAAGCAGTTTTAGAATAATTATTCTCGTTTAATACTTTAATGGAAAAACGAGAAAGGGTAAACTGAAGACCATTATTAAACCATGCATTTCCATCACAATAAATTTCTGTTGTTTCCGGAGTTAAAAGTAAATCATTATATATAACATTGGATATATCTTCATACTCTTCATACAATCCTTTAGACATTGGATTGTGCATATTAATAGTCACATATGAATAGCTATAAATATTAAAAACTAACAAAATGCAGAAAACCGCTAAGAATTTCTTTTTAAACAGCAAAAATAATACAATGAAAAATAAAACCAGTATAAAAGCAAATAAATAAACAAAATCAAACGGCATAATTATATCAGTATATTTTCTAAAACAAAACGGCGTATAAAGATAATATACATAGGAATCATTATTTATAATACCTTCAAATTTAGGAGCTATGAAAGCCAAAAAAACAACGGAAATCGAAGCATATAATCCAATGCCTGCCCCGCCTATCTTCAGCCATGAAATCTTTTCTCTATATTTCATTGCGCGAACTGCCATCAGCATAGTCATCAACCCGGCACAAATTCCCCAATATCGCTCATATAAATACCATTTACTTCCGCCATTCCAGTAAAATATCTCACTTGTACTTCCTAACGCTCCTAATGAAGTAGTTAAGATTATTACAATGACTATTGCTATTACCATTATGGACAATGAAAGGTATAGTACTTTTTCTATGTTATTCTCTTCCTTTTTAAAAAGCATCAATAATATATCAGATATAATTGAAACACACCATATAGGGAAAAAAATGAATATTCCGCCAGATAAACTCATCATGCCGAACAGTTGTCCGATTATTGACTGACAGCCGCACCAAATCCATTAAGAGTAAAGACCTTAATGAAGTTCTGAAATGAATTCCCAAGGCTTTCCACTGAATTAGTCAAAACCTGCCCGTCCAATGGCAGCCAATAATTATTTTGAACGACTTCAATTAAACCGTTAAATAAAATGTAGCATCCTATAAAAGTAATTATGGAAATCGGAATGTTCATTATACATTTTTTTCGTAATAACCAATATATAAAGATAAATACAAATACACCGCCCCAAAAATAAATAATTCTTGTATGTATGGTAATTCCATATGCCAAAAACAAAGAAAACAAAAATGAAATAAGCTTAATTGGTTGATTTGATTCAGTTTTGTTTACACATTGAACTAAAAAAAGCACAGTGAGCCATATGCATAAAATTAAAGGGGTATCATTTATGATACTATTGGAAGCTGCCCAGTTACCTATAAATGTAGTTGCCGTCAAAGATATTACAATTTTCAATATTCTTCCATCTATTTTGAAGACATAATCTAAAAAGTAATGACAAATGATTGCCGAAAAAGCTAAACAGACTGCGTTGTACCCATATAATAGGTGAAACACGATATATGGATTAGAAAATAGAAAGAGTACGGGAGTCATAAGTACAGAATATCCAAACCCATAGTAAGAACAACCAGAAATCGCTTCTCTCCAATCGAGACCGGCAAGGATAGATGCACCGGCAATAGTTCCAAATTCATCCGTGCCTTTATAATATGTTAAAGTATACAGAAATAAACTAAAAAGCATTTTTATTATTATAATACTAACAAAAATAAAAATCCTGTCTTTTACAGATTTATTTTTTTCGTTATTATTAATTGTAGAGTACATTTCATCACCTCAAACGAAAATATTTGCCTAATAAGATTTAGGATTTATGAAATCCTTTTTTAATAACGGCATTTTGATCACAAACTTCAAAACATTTGAAACATCTAATCTTCATGCATTTTTTAGTATCAATTCTTTTATCATGAATTGCATTTACAGGACAAACTTTATAGCATTTTTCACATCCGTTACACTTTTCTGCATCAATATACGGACGAATCCTCAAGTAAAAATGAATATATGGAATGATTGATATTCGAAAAATTTTAGCTATTATCCTTTCTAATCTGTAAATCGTCTTATACTTTATGTTTTGCTTTTTAAAGTGTTTAACTCTCTCATTAACTTTATTATCACTTCTTTGTATAGGACTTAGTTCTATAAATGTGCATTCTTTCTCAGGACCCGCCTGCGCAATGTGAGGAATATCAGACGGCGAAACGCCAAATATATTACAGCAGATTCGATCCACAGATACTAAATCAGTGCCGGCGATTAAAATCCCCTGATAAAAGCTGTTGCTATAAACAGCGTTTACTAGATTCCATAATCCATCGACTAAAACAAAATCTACATGAAAAAGTTTTGCCAGTTCTGAAATACCTAATTCCAAATCTGTTGCATGTATGTCACGGCGAGTATTCCTATGCAATATTCCAAATAAATTCTTGATGCCAAAAGTTACTTTTGTTAAAGAGTGTCCTTTTAAACAAGGCATATCTATTATTTTATCAACAGTAGTCACTATTTCAGGAATCAAATATACCGGAACATATGGGTTCTGCGTTTGTACTTCTACAAATTTTTCATTATCAAAATTTATTAATTCCACATTATATTTTTTACAAAGTTCATCTATCCCTAAAATTTTGAACGTACCGGCCGTGGAAAATTCATATCCTGATGATTCCCCGATAATAGGCACTGCCCCACATTCTATAACACTTTTTATCATACACTCTAACAAAACTAAATCTGTAGTTGCCGCAGAGGACGGAGCCACAAAATTCGGCTTAATTAATACAGTGTCTTTCTCATTGATAATCCCTTTTAAATCATTAAACTTTTCCATTAACAAATTAAAAGAAGCTATCTTTTGTTCAGGCGCATTTTCTAGATTTTGAATACCATATATTGTATTATCAATCAACATTTTAATCCTCTTTCCTATTAAGTATTCTCATGATATCTTGAATGTTAATTAGTTTCATCGAAATTGAAATTATAATATATACAAAATATAAAATCATATATATAAAAAGTAGCATAATTAAATTGGCAGGCTCTAAAACATTAAATAGAAACTTAGTTACTGTAAAAAGTATTGTTAAAAACAGAAGTGACTTAACTGTATTTGTATTAAAGATTCTGCCAAATATCCTGCTTACAAAAATGTACGAAATAGCTGATAATATAATACCAGATAATAATAAGGCCAAAGCTGCACCATTTATTCCGAAAATTTTTGTTAACATAACGCCTTGCATTGTATGAACAACCAATAATAAGATAGAAATTATTGATATTTGCCTTTTTTTTCCCTGTTGAAGAAATAATCATGCACAAAACAACCATGATGCCAACAAAAAATTCTCCAAAAATCTGAAATGCCAATGCAATAGAGGCTGCGCCATAAGACGGCTTATAAAACAAAGTTAATATGTTTTCTGCAGATGCTGCAATAATAACAGCAATTGGAGCGATAATAATTAGTATAAGCTCAAACATCTTTGTGATAATTTCTCTAGCTTTTTTAATATTATTTTGTGAATAAAATCTTGTTATGCTAGGAAGCAAAACTAAATAAAAAGCTGTCAATGGAAAGAAGGGTACTTCTCTTGTATAACCGAAAAAATACATATTATAAATCCTGCAAATAAATACCCCATTATAACCCCATTTATAGGATTTGAAAAAAGGAACAACGTAAATGGTATAACACTTAGCTTTAAAATAGGATAGACGCAGACTATAATCGCTTCAGGTATTATATTTTTTGAACCATTGAGTATCCCCATAATCAAAAAATAAGTACCTGTGAAAGGAATAATAAACGCTGCAAATTTTATATATTCTACTAAACTATTATCATTTAGAAAATGGCAGATGATTCCTGCACCGCTAAAATTGCTGAAGAATATGACCAATACAACTATACCTTGTGCAATAAACCCTTTTTTAATAACATCATAAGTACTATATTTTCCTTCAGCCAAAGTTTTGGACACGGCTTGTCTGACACCATTGTTTACAAATAAATAATCTAAATTAATTAAAAGTTTCCCAGATCGCCGTACTATAGAAAACAGCGATCTTTGTGC
>CANAZK010000085.1 GCA_947366105.1 uncultured Lachnospiraceae bacterium
ATAAACTCTTCTAAATCCTCTACTGTTTCAGCCAGCTCTCCGGCCTTCTCAGAGATTCCTCTTGCAACAGTCAAAATCGTTCCCTCTTTCGGCTTCATAACCGCCTTATAAGCAGTCTCTGTCGCTTTTGTACAAGCCTGTGCAAGAATTCTTGCGTCAATCTCTTTGTATTCCTTGATTCCTTTAGTAAATCCGCGGAAAAGCTGGGATAAGATAACGCCCGAATTCCCCCTTGCTCCGCGAAGCGACCCGGAAGAAACCGCTTTGGCAAGAAGCGCCATATCAATTTTTTCAAGAGCTGTTACTTCCTTTGCCGCCGCCATAATTGTAAGAGACATATTAGTTCCCGTGTCCCCGTCCGGAACGGGAAAAACGTTCAGTTCATTAATAAATTCTTTCTTTGCTTCAATATTGCCCGCACCGGCGAGAAACATCTTCGCAAGCATCTCTGCATTTATTGTTTTTACAGCCACAATAAAATCCTCCTTAAACTAATCAATTACCCTGACGCCTTCGATATAAATGTTAATCTTATCTACCGACATACCTGTAAATTCTTCCACTTTATATTTCACGTTACTGATTAGATTATCTGTAACTGCAGAAATACTTACTCCATAAGAAACGATTACGTGAAAATTCAGTGTTATGCCATTGTCCTCTGAAATGCTTACCTGAATACCTTTGGTCAGACTTTCTTTCTTTAACAGTCTGACAAGCCCGTCCTTCATGCTTACTGCCGCCATACCCACTATTCCGAAGCACTCCACCGCTACCGAACCGGCATATTTTGCAATAACCTCAGGCTCAATTGTGATGATTCCAAAATCTGTACTCATACTACCTTTCATATTTTATACCTCCAATTTATTCTGGATTTTTAAGCGTACTTAACATCTGTATTATACTCTGTTTTCCCATATTTTACAACAATTTCCGAAAAGTTAAGCAAGGACAAAATAAGTGCTTGCATATTTTTCCGATTTCTGCTAAAATACTTAGTGTTGTGAGTCTTATGATGACTATTAATATCGTTAGGAGGTGCAGTCATGGCTAAATGTGCTATTTGTCAAAAGGGTGCTCATTTTGGAAACAATGTAAGTCACTCTAATAGAAAAACACCAAGAATGTGGAAATCTAATGTAAAATCAGTAAGAGTTAAAACTGAAGGCGGTTCTAAGAAAATGTACGTATGTACTGCTTGCTTAAGATCAGGAAAAGTTGAACGTGCTTAATTTTACAATAATAAAACGAGATGAATCAGTCATCTCGTTTTTTATTTTCGCAATCTCATCATTACTCATCTTCATCTAATACTGCGCTGCCGCTTCAGCAGCAGAACAGTACATATCCCAAAAGCAGACATATAATAATAATCGCAACTTCAAGAAATGTACTTGAAAGTATCATGACAAGCAGCATTCCTACTGCAATCCAAAATAATGCAAAACCAATCACTCTTTTCATACCGCACTTCCAAATACAATTATTAATTTATTATATGCCCATCAGCAGACTGACGTGACTATTTTTCCGCTTCTTTATCTAAAATATCAACCACATCTTGTTCCGTCATCTTCTTTTCTTTCCCTGGCGAGAATCTGTCCACCACATCCGGAACCATATCAAGAATCTTTGTAATTGTGTCCTGATTTCTGATATTCACAAGCTTTGTTTTTCCGTCTTGAATAACGAGAACTGCGCTTGGACTCATCTTACCGCCAAGCCCTCCGGCTCCTTTACTCTTTTTATCCCCTTCAAATGCCCCGGCTCCCACTGCAAATGATACATCCACAAGCGGAAGAATAATTGTGTCGCCAATGTGAATCGCCTCACCTACCACTGTCTTTGTCGAAACCACACTGTCCATTCCTTTGAAAAGTGTTTCCACCGTATTTTTGAAGTTATTATCTGCCATCTGATTTCCTCCATTCTATTTCTTTTATAATTTGAAATTTTTAATATGTTTGTAAGTTGTACGGATATCTTTATTAAATAATATATGAAAGAAAATGATCACTTCGTGAATTCCTCTCAGCTTGCCCTTTACATGAATATCGCCTTCCAATACACGTTCCGAAAAATCCGGCTCAATAATAATATGGTTCCCGTAGAACGGATAAAGAATACTGAGACCGGCCAATACTTTTCCTGTAACATACGGATCGTCAAATCCAAAATGTACCCTTCCCTTAAGTTCTTTCGGCTTTAAAAAGCGAATCAAACGTACGGTTTCCTGCTTTATTTTCGAAAAAGCGCCCCTGTGCGCTTCATGCTCCAGAAATTCAATTATCTTATCTTTCTTTTCTCCAATCAGTTTTATATTATCATAAATTTTGGTAATTGTATATTTTATCTTTTCAAAGAAAGATTTTATTTTAAATATAATATTAACTAAAAAAGATCGTTTTTTTCTCTTTACCTTTGAACGGTTATGTCTCTTTGGCTCATTTCCTTCTTTTTCCCCAACCGTTATCTCTTCCTTTGGCTCTTCATCATCACAAACCTGCTTAGCCGGCTTTATTTCTTCCTCCTCAGACACTTTCTCGGATCGTATTTCATCATTTTCCTGTTTGGTTTTCTGACTTTTCGGTTCGGCTTCCTCGTCTTCTTTTATATTTATCTTCTTCCATGCAATCCTCATCTGCCAGTCTGTTTCCTTTTCTTCATAGTAACAATATCCCGAAATCAAATGAAACAGCCATGAAAATCTGATTTTTACATTCAGAGTTTCCAACGTTCCTTGGCACTTTGCGTCTAAAGTGTATTTCAGAGGCGCAAATATTACTACAAGAACTGCCAGTATGATAAGTCCTAAGATAACTGCTGCTATTATTCCTATTATTTTTAAAATCATCAACAAAATATGTAGCATGTAAACACCTAGCTCCCTTGCTGCTCCAAAATATAACTTCTGATATCCGCATCTTTTCTATGAGAATATGTTTCCTCCGTTATCTTCTGTATTACTTCCAAAGCTTCCTCATAACAGCCCGCGATTCCAATGATAAAAGGATTTTCCTTTCCATACTTCTGCCAAAGCAGAATGGAATTAAAGAATTCAAGCTGGTTTTCCGGATTCTCTGTCAGCATAATGACACAGCAGTTCATAGGACTCTTACCGGCTTTCAGCTTTTTTATTATTTTATCTTTTTTCTTTTCTAAACTTTCACTAACATACAAATTTCTATAAAATTCCATGTAAAATCCTCTTTACTGCTAATAATAACTGTTAAAAACCTTTTTTGCAACACCTACGGCTATATCTCCGGTTGTATGAGCTCCCTCAAGCACAACGCTGATAACCAATTCGGGATTGTCCACATTTGTGAATCCTACAAACCATGAATGCGCTTTTTCTTTATCCATGCTGTATTCTGCCGTCCCGGTCTTGCCTGCAGCGGTATAACTCTGCCCCCTTAATGTTGCCGCCGTTCCGCTTTCTACAACCGCTGTCATATATTCCGTAAGCTGTGCGGCTTCCCTGCTCGTCATAAGCTGTGCGTATTCCTCCGGCATGTTTTTCTTTACCGTTGTTCCTGAATAATTTGTAATCCTGTCCACCAAATATGGTTTCATCAACTTGCCTCCGTTTGCAATCGCCGATGTCACAAGAGCCATATGATAAGGACTCACTTGGGTTTTCCCCTGTCCCATAGCAGTCATCATAACCTCCGCCGAATTATCCTTTGGAGTCAGAACAAATTTGCTTCCGCTGTACATAAGAGGCGACGGAAGTTCCGAATTGAACAACAAATCTTTTGCCGTACTTTGATATTTGGAAATATCAAGCCCCAGTCCTATTTCCGAAAAAGAGGCATTACATGAATTCGCAAATGCAGTTTTTAAATCCTCGTTTCCATGTACCTTACTGTCAAAACAGTGGATAACAGTTCCTTCATATTCAATTTCGCCTGCACAATCATAAGCATAAACGTCGTAGTCGCTGTTCTCACGAATATATTCAAGCGCCGTCACAATTTTAAACGTAGAACCGGGTGCGTATTTCCCTTGAGTTGCACGATTAAGAAGCGAACTGTCCTCGTCTTCATTCAATGCTGCCCAGTCTTCGGCCACACTGTTCGGATTATAAGCCGGCTTGGAGACCATGGCAAGAATCTTTCCCGTACTTGCCTCCATGACGACAACCGCGCCCTTATTATCCCCCAGCGCGTCAAATGCTGCCTGCTGAATCTCTGTATCCAGCGTGGTCACTACATTGTCGCCGATGTTCTTCTCCCCCCGGAACTCATTGATAACCTTCTCTACAATAAATGCGTTGGAAGTCAGCAGATTAAAGTTCTCAACCGATTCCAAACCTGCTTTTCCTTTTGCAGAATAGCCAACCACATGCGCAAATAAATTTTCATGAGGATAGCTGCGTTCTTCCGCGCCGTCCTCTGCAACCTTTGTCTCCGCAAGAACCTCGCCGTCTTTGTCAAGAATCTTTCCCCGGACTACTCTGTCTGCAAAAATATCCTGTCTTAAATTATACGGACTGTTAATAATTGTTTTTGCCTGTACTACATTAAAATATACAATATGTCCCATAAGTACAAGAAACAAACCGACAAACAGATAAGTAATTCTTGCAAATTCCTTATTCGTCGGAATCCTCTTACTACTCTTCGGCTTCTTTTTCTTATGAACGGGAGCTTCTTCTCTCTCTCTGCCCCTTCGGCTGTTGTCTGGCAGCCTTTCGAGTCTGCTGTCCAAATCGTCTTCCAGCAGAATCAGAATATCGTCCTCTTCGTGACTTCTGCTGTTTTTCTTGTCTTTCTTTTTTTCTTTCAATTATTTCTTCCTCGTCTTCTCTTAATACATATAGTCCCTGAATAATTGCAAACATAATAACCGTACTTAATACAGAGCTTCCGCCATAGCTTACAAGCGGAAGGGTAACGCCCGTCATAGGGATGAATTTTGTCACGCCTCCGATAGTCAGAAATATTTGGAAAATATAGCATGTGCCAAGTCCCAGCGCCACCAGCTTATAAAATACGTCATGAAGCTGCATGGCAATATTCAGAAACATTACATAACAGCTCATGCAGATTAAAATCAGGCAGAGGGCAAAAATCAGCCCAAGTTCCTCTGCAATCGCAGCAAAAACAAAATCCTCTGTCGCCACCGGAATGGTATTTGCCGCACCCTGATAAAGCCCCATGCCAAACCAGCTGCCGGTTCCGATTGCAAACAATGCCTGGGCAAGCTGATGTCCGCCGTCGGTTTCCGGACTAACCGGTCCCTTCCATATCGTCACCCTGGTTCTCACATGGGCAAACAGATAATATGCAGCCACCGCCGCTACGCTTCCGGCGGAAAGCCCCGCCATCAGATATAACGGCTGCCGTGTGGCGACGTACAGCATAACAAGATATACGACAAATAAAATTAACGCGGCTCCCAGATCCGTGCTCAATACAAGAATCAGTACGTGCGCGGCCGCCAATATCGTAGTAATAACCACATCTTTAAATCTCGTGGATTTATGAAGCCGGCCGGCAGTAAAAAATACGAAAGATATTTTGACAAGCTCGGACGGCTGAATGCCAAATCCGGCTATTTGGAAACCAAGTTTCGCCCCGCCGGATGTACCTGCAAGCACAAGTACAAGCAGAAGCGCAGCAATTCCTATTCCGCCGTAAATATACGTCCAGTCAGAAAGCGCTTTCACCCTTCGTATGATTACCGGAACCGCAAGGCTTAACAGAATGGCTCCCGCTGCTATAACACACTGTTTTACCGCCCGGTTAAACGAAAGACGTGCAAGAATGATAAGCCCGGTTGCAAGAAGCATACACATATTGTTTACAATCAGTCTTGACACCTTGGGGTAGATTCTCGTATATAACAATATCACGCCTGCAAACATCACGACCTCTATTGCGTAAAGCACAAGCATCTTTATTTCGTCGGTCTTCAGGTACAGTACAAGATATGCCATAAAATGAACGGCAAACATCTGCTTGTTCTGTCTTCTCAGTATTTTCTTTTTGATTTTCTCATCTCTGTACCCGAACACTGAAAAACACTCATATGTATATACGGCCATACATATAATTATCAAATATTTTGAAAGCTCTACAATAATATTAACCAATTTTCCACCTACTTTATTCCACGTCTGAAGTGTCCCCGTGTAAAGCCTCCTTCAGGCATATCTACTCTTCTATTCCTTACAAATACATTTTCAAAGCTTTTCATTACCGCTTTTGTCTCATAAGCGTTTTCCAATGTGAAATGAAGCCTCAGAGCCGCTGGTGACAAATCAGTGATCTCCGTCCTCTGATCAATCAGACTTAACGCCTCTGTATTATATATTACATTATAACAATAATCACAACAACTTTTTATTACAAATTCCTTATGATACCGGTCTGTCATTTTCATAAATCCCACTTCTCTTACACATTGATCAACTGTTTTCCTGATGCACTGCGCGGAAACCATCATTTGAAGATAACCGTATACAATCAGTTCACACTCTTCACATCCAAGTTCTTTCAGCTCTCGATAATTCAATTCCACCGGCGCCGTCAGTCCGGCAATTCCTCTTTCTTTCCAAAATGCCTTGGCTTCCTTATTGAACTGGTACATATTACAATCCAAAACTGCCTTCACCCCGGGAACTTTCTCCATAAGGAACTGATAACTGTCATAATTACGGAGCAGCACACCGTCAAATTGAAACGCCTCAAAAAACCGGTCATATAAATTCTTGGCCTCTTTTCGTAAAATATACGGCATTGCAAAATAAATCTCCTTATTTTTCGCACGTGCAGCCCTGATATACGCATTTAACTCCCTGCTGTTCCATGCACTTCTAACAATATTACAATCTATATAAATCCGCTTCACAGAATTATATTCAAGTACAGCTTCAAATTGTTCCTTCTGTTCCACGTATACATAAAATCCTTCTGTCTGACTATTCCAAACGCCGGTTTCTTCTGATTTGGCATCCGCTCGGTATTCACTACGTCTGTATTTTGACACGACAGCCTCCTTAAGCTGTCCTAATCCCCGTCTCCTAAGTTCATTCAGACTCTGCATTGGAATAAATATATCCCCTTCCATACAGATATGAAGTGAATCAAACTCAAAATCCGTTCCACCGGTTTTCCGCATCTGTTTTTCAATACGCGCCCGTTCCATTGGGTGCGACAATGCTTCCTGAACAATCTCACCTTCCTGCAGAACCGAGATTCCGTTGCAGAATAACTCCAGTTTAGCATGTTTCCCCGGAAAAAGTATTAATTTACCATTAATTTTTTCTTTCACTTTTCTTTCTACAATGTTCTCTTTCAGTTCCCTGAGCAGCTTCTCATTGCGGGTCCGGTTCAGAAGCGTTCCTTTAGGGAACTGCTTCCTGCATCCTGTGGTAAGTGAAAAGATTGTTCCCGGCTTCGCGTCCCGGCCTAATGTATAACTTTCCTTATCCGGCATCTCCAAAACGTCCCCTTTGTGAAGATTCAGAAGGGACTGTACTGTTACTTCCCTCCCCTGCTGCTTTATCACTTTCACTGCCGAAACTCCCGCATGGTTTGGACGATTAAGAGAAAGCATTTCCCTGCCGTTTCTCATTTTGTAATAGCCGCTGTGAAACCCGCCGCGGTTATACAAATCCATCAGAATCTCTCTGTCTTCTTCCGAAACACGAAAGTCCTTCCCGCCTTTTTCAAAATATAAATCCACATATTTGCGGTAAATGGATACGACTGCCGCCACATATTCCGGCTTCTTCATTCTTCCTTCTATCTTGAAGGAATATATTCCTGCCTCTATAAGTTCCGGAAGCATATCAAGCGCACACATATCTTTCAAACTCATGATATACGAAGTCTTTCCGTTTACTCTATATGGAAGTCTGCACGGCTGGGCGCATTGTCCCCGGTTGCCGCTTCTTCCGCCAACGAGACTGCTGTAAAGGCACTGTCCCGAATAGCAGTAGCACAGTGCGCCGTGTACGAAGCTCTCAATCTCAATATTTGTTTTTTCCGCAATTTCCCGAATTTCAGAAAGGCTCATCTCCCGGGAGGTTACAATCCGTTCCACGCCAAGAGACTCCATAAACTCCGCGCCTGATACATTGGCAATTGTCATCTGTGTACTGGCATGAATCGGTAGTTCGGGAAAATGCTCTTTTACAAACTTCAGCACGCCCATATCTTGTACAATCACGGCGTCCAGCCCCTGCATATAATAAGGAAGAAGGTAATCATATAATTCTTCCGACACTTCTTTTTCTTTGAGAAGTGTGTTCACTGTCAAATAAATTTTTCTTCCGTGAAGATGTACGTAATCAATGGCTTCAAGAAGACAATCTTTGTCCAAATTATCGGCATACGCCCGCGCTCCGAAACGACTTCCTCCGATATACACAGCGTCTGCTCCCGCCGAAACCGCTGCTTTCAGACTCTCGTAAGAGCCGGCAGGCGCCAAAATTTCTATTTGTTTTTCCATACAAATTCCCCTTTTATTTCCCCTTTATATACTGCACATAAAAGGCTGTCACAGGACAGCCTTTTATATTTTACGCTTTTTTACGGTTCTCTAACTCTGTTTCCAATTTTACAACCCGTTTCTGCAGCTCTGTATTCTCTTCTTTCAGCCTGTCCACTTCTTTCTCTGCATTTTCACAGCGAAGCTGCACGGAAATTAACTCATGCTTCAAATCGTACATTTCTTTATCTTTCGCTTCTATATCTGCCTCCGACGTGGTTGCCAATCTCTTCGCTTTAAAATAATCATCCGCAATATTTAATGCCAAAAGAATGCTTCTTGTCTCTGCACTCTGCTTCTTATATCCTTCGGTATTTGTACACTCATCTATCTTGTGATTCAAATATGTAGATACTTTCTGTAAATATTCCTCACTCTCAAACCCACTAAGCGTAAAAACCTTGCCGCCTATTAATACTTCTGTAAAGTTCTTTGACGATGCCATAAGACACCTCCTTATTTTATCCGTTCTATTTCTGTTCTTCATTATAAACTATCAGACATAAAAAGCCAACTGTTTTACGCATTTTCACAAGAAATTCCGTAACAGTTCAGCCGCGCCATATCGGATATGGCCGAACTGTTACTAAATTCCCAAGTGGTGATAAGCCTGCGCTGTCACAACCCTTCCTCTTGGAGTTCTCTGTATAAATCCGTTCTTCAGCAAATACGGCTCATATACGTCCTCAATGGTGCCGGAATCTTCTCCGATAGACGCTGCCAGTGTGTCAAGTCCTACAGGTCCTCCCTGAAATTTTTGAATCATCGTAAGCAAAATATTACGGTCAATATGGTCAAGACCGAATTTGTCCACTTCCAGTAAATCAAGTGCATAATTTGCTGCCTCTTCCGTAATTACTCCGTCATATTTTACCTGCGCAAAATCACGCACCCTCTTTAAAAGACGGTTTGCAAGGCGGGGCGTTCCTCTTGAGCGTCTCGCCATCTCAAGGGCCCCTTTCTCGTCCGTCTTAACGCCAAGTACTTCCGCAGAGCGCATAATAATTGTCTGAAGTTCTTTATCCGTATAGAATTCCAATCGGTGTACTACGCCAAAACGGTCTCTGAGCGGAGCGCTCAGCATTCCCGCTCTCGTTGTGGCTCCTACCAGTGTGAACTTCGGAAGTTCTAAACGAACGGAACGGGCGCCGGAACCTTTTCCTATCATAATATCAATAGCATAATCTTCCATAGCAGGATAGAGAATCTCCTCCACCTGCCGGTTCAGTCTGTGAATCTCGTCTACAAATAGAACATCCCCCTCTTGGAGATTATTAAGAATCGCAGCCATTTCTCCGGGTTTCTCAATTGCAGGTCCTGAAGTAATCTTAATATTTACATGCATTTCATTCGCAATAATTCCTGCAAGAGTCGTTTTTCCAAGCCCTGGAGGTCCATAAAACAGTACGTGATCCAAAGGCTCGTCTCTTTCTAATGCTGCCTGAATATAGATACGCAGCATCTCCTTTGCCTTTGCCTGACCGATGTAATCCTCCAGCATCTGCGGACGCAGGTGGTTCTCTATTTTCAAGTCTTCCTCCAGACTCTCCGTTGTTATAATTCTCTTTCCCATCATGAACCTCTATCTCTAAAACATCATATATTTTAATGCCTGCTTCAGCACGGCTTCCACATCCATATCGTCAGTGACCTCAACCTGCTTTACAGCACGCAGAGCCTCTGTACTTCCATATCCAAGTGCAGCAAGCGCTTGCACCGCGTCTGTCTGCACTGCCCCGAATGTGCCCGGCGCTGCTGCTGTTTCGGCAGGTTCCGCGCCTTTTAGAACATCATCCATGCTCAGCTTATCCTTCAGCTCAATAATCAGCTTCTCCGCCGTCTTTTTTCCGATTCCCGGCGCTGCCGAGATGGCCTTCGCGTCGCCCGAAAGTACGGCAAATCGGAGATCGTCCGGCGAAAGTTTTGATAAAATGCTCAAGCCGCCTTTTGGTCCGATTCCGCTCACGCCGATCACAAGTTTAAATACCTTTAAGTCGTCCCTCGTCAGAAACCCGAACAACTGCATTGCGTCCTCTCTGACATTAAGATATGTATACAGCTTCACTTCTCTGCCGACTGACGGAAGCTTTCCCATAGAATGTCCCGGCATGTATATGCCATATCCCACGCCGCCTACATCTACAATTACTTTCTCCTCTTCTACAGCCGCCAATTCTCCTCTTATATAAGAAATCATAAATTTCCTCACTCTCCAAATTAAAATTTTATGTGTACCAAACGCTTCAGCATCTCATTTGCCGCGGCTCCAATGACGATTCCGGTTATCAATCCCGCAGTCAAAAGAAACGGCGTATAATATAAAAGGCTCAGACTTTCTGTCACCAACATGGCGGCTGCAAGCTGCCCCGCATTATGGAACACTGCTCCCGCTATGCTGATGCCTATAACACTCAAATCCGACCTATATTTCAAACTTTGCATAACCGCAAGGCTCAGCATTCCTCCTGCCAAACTGTAAATAATGCTGAACAAGCTGCCAAACATTAACCCCGCCAAAATTATTCTTGTAATCGAAAGCAGGCATGCAAATCTGAAATCAGCCTTGTAAAGAACAATCACAATAACAAGATTGGCAAGTCCAAGCTTCACTCCCGGAATGCCTATATGAAACGGAATCAGAGACTCCACATAACTGAAAATCAGCGCCAGTGCTGTAAACATCCCAAAATAAACCGGCTTTTTCCTCACGTTTCTCCTCCTAATGCGCCACTTCGTCTAACTCGCGCCCATCACCACTTATGACAGTGACCACCACTTTGTTCGGAAGACAGACAATGCTCTCGCCGTTTTTGGAAATCGCTTTCTGATTTACACATAGTTTATCCGGACAGTCCGCTTCTGTCATATCTGCCATGCCGTTTCGGATAACAAGCATATTTGTTCCGTTTATATCAATCTCCTGCCTACTGTCAAGACGGTAACTGCCGCTTTTCTTTCCATTCACAGTCACTTCCACCACCGCAGCCTCCCTGCCCGCTTCTTTTCCCCAAATGAAAAACAACAGCGCGGCAATAAGAATGATAACTGCAATGAGTCTGTAATCATTTTTTTTCATAATTCTATCTTCTCCCCAAAAATGCAATATACGCAATGGTAAAATATGCACTCTGCGCATATTTTACCATATTCTCAAAAATAATGCAACCACGTGTTCGATTGCAAATTATATACTGATTAGTGTATACTGTATCTGCACTATTTATCAGAAACGGAGAACATCATGAAACAGCGAATTTTCAATATCCTACTATGTCTGTGCCTTGTCTTTCTGACCGAGATCGGAAGAGCACACGTCTGAACTCCAGTCACGGACTCCTATCGCGTA
>CANAZK010000086.1 GCA_947366105.1 uncultured Lachnospiraceae bacterium
CGGTTCTAATCTAGGAGGACTCATTGCGCCGTTTATGCAGGATAAACTTCTCGGAAAGGCAGATCCGAGATTTGTGGCGGTGGAGCCGGCGTCCTGCCCGTCTCTTACAAGAGGAAAATATGCTTATGATTTCTGCGATACGGGACATGTGACACCGCTTGCCAAAATGTATACATTGGGATGTGAGTTTATTCCGTCGGCAAATCATTCAGGTGGATTGCGGTACCACGGAATGTCGCCGATTCTTTCAAAATTATATCATGACGGATATATGGAAGCCGTTTCTGTGAGACAGACAAAGGTATTTGAAGCGGCGACTTTATTTGCGAAGCAGGAAACAATTCTTCCGGCGCCGGAATCTGCGCATGCTATATACGGGGCTTTACAAGAGGCTCTGAAATGTAAGGAAACAGGCGAGGAGAAGACAATACTTTTTGGATTGACAGGTACCGGGTATTTTGATATGACGGCATATCAGTCCTATATGGAAGGAAGAATGCAGGATTATGTTCCGGCAGATGAGGAACTGGAGGCGGCGTTTGCAAAGCTTCCGAAGATGTAAACTGGCAATGTAACTTAAAAATAAAACATCCGGCATATTAGCCGAGGGCTAATAAGGAAGTATTTTAGGAAATATGGTGTAACCTTAGAGAATGGGGTTACACCGTTTTCTTTTATGCGGATTTAGCGGCGTTTTCATCTTTGATTTTTTGAATTGTTTCAAGCAGTTGCTGTTCTTCGGTATATTCACAAGACCTACAGCGGTATTATCTACTTTTTTAGTGTCCTCCTCATTTGCACAAGGGGGCCAAAAATGTACACCCTATTTTCAAAAAAGATAAAAAATTTGTCTGCTTTTATTGGCAGACAAATGATACTGAATGAAATATTGACTTTTTGCTGAATTATTCACGAATTTGTGATATGATAAATATGGATTATTATAGGAAGTTGTTGATATGGCCGTTAAATATGATAGATTGTTTCACTTGCTAATTGATAGAAAAATCACCAATGCCCAGCTTGCTAAAAAAACCGGCGTAAGTGCAAATATTATTACCAGACTGAAGAACGACCAATATATCTCAATGGAAAGTGTAGAACGACTATGTACGGCTTTAAACTGCGGTGTTGATGATATTCTTGAATTTGTTGAGCGAAAGGAGCCTTAACAAAAATGGATAAAAGAAAAATAGAACAAATTCGGAAAAAATATGATTTGATTATACATATCAACGAGGATGCAGACATTGAATTTTGGTATGCAAGAGAACTTATGAGTTTATTGGGGTATGACCGTTGGGAAAATTTTGACAAGGCGGTTTGCCGTGCAATGGAATCGTGCAAAACATCCGGAATAGAGATATCGGATCATTTTCGTGAGGTCACGAAAATGATAACAATAGGTAAAGGTGGACAAAGAAAAGTTAAAGACTATATGCTTACTCGTTATGCTTGCTACCTTATTGCTCAAAACGGCGACCCTAAAAAAGAAGAAATTGCTTTTGCTCAAAGTTACTTTGCAGTTCAAACAAGAAAACAAGAACTTATTGAGGAACGAATTTCTCTAATAGAAAGAACACAGGCAAGAGGAAGATTAAGAGAATCAGAAAAGAGATTGTCGCAAAATATTTATGAGCGTGGTGTTGATGACGCAGGATTTGGTCGCATTCGTTCTAAAGGTGATAAAGCACTATTCGGAGGATATTCCACTCAAGAAATGAAAAAAAAACTTGGTGTAAAAGATAACAGACCACTTGCAGATTTTCTTCCTACACTTACCATTGCGGCAAAGAATTTGGCAACTGAAATGACTAATTACAATGTTGAGGAAAAAGATTTACAAGGTGAAGCTGCAATTACCGTAGAACATGTTCAAAATAATTCTACAATCAGAGATATGCTCGGTCAAAGAGGGATTGAGCCTGAAAATTTACCGCCGTCCGAAGATATAAAGAAATTGGAAAGAAGAGTCAAATCGCAAGAAAAGAAACTTGCATCACAAGCAGGAAAATTGCCAAATTCAAATGACGAAAACGGATAATTTTTTGGTGTATTAACTTCCGATAATTTACATTATCAACAGGTCTTAGGGTGTAGCTCTAACCAGATTTACCGTTTGTGGATACAAATGGTCTGCTCGCTAAGATTATACAGTAATTTCATTATTCTCAAAAAAATAAGGCATAACCAACGGATTTTTGTCCGAAGGCTGTGCCTTATTTCATCTGTATATCACTTCTGAATTTACAATTTCTGTTGCTCGATTGCGAATATTATTTATCTTTTGCCCCCATAACATTGAATTATCTGCTTTCTATTTTTCTGTAATATTTTCTTTTTCGGCAAGTGATTTTACAAGTTCCCGAAATATTTTTTCGGCGTGTTCTTCGATGTCTGCAAGATACGCATACAGTTTTTCCAAAGTCAATAGATTGTAATGTCGCACTCGATGAAATTGTTTAAGATACTGCCGATGTTGATTTGCCCACACCCCAATATATAAATTCTCTTGTTTATTTGTCCTTACACAGGGAATGAAATAATCACCTTATTGTTCGTATTGCACGTTTAAATTCTTTTCCATAGCCTAATCTTTCGCATAAAATATTTTGAAATTCTTTTTCTTTACGCAGATAATTTTGATAAGCACACCATCGACACCATCGGTATATTTGTTCTGATTTATCAAGCGGTTTCTCAAATTATTTAGGCTTCTGATAACGAGTGTTCGTCCGGCATCATCAAGTACAAGAAGAAAACAGGCACCAACTTTTCGATTGATATATGTAATTCTTCCCTGCAATGCCACGAATGTATTAAGTTTTATACTTCCTTATCAACCCGTAGCATTAAAGCCGGGTGTTTTATTTTTGTCACTTTAGAATTGATGTATAAACAGACCGCTTCTAAGTTTCGGCTCAAACCAGGTAGATTTCGGCGGCATCAGAAGACCGGCGTCTGCAACGGCAAACAGTTCTGCCATGCCGGTCGGATACATTGCGAAAGCAACGCCGCCGTTATTATCTACAAGTTTTTCGAGTTCAGAAAGACCACGGATTCCGCCGATAAAATCGATTCGTTTATCTGTCTTAGGGTCTTGAATATTAAAAAGCGGCGCCAGGACTTTGTTCTGAAGATAAGCCACATCCAGTGAATCAACCGGATTACTGCCTGCCGCAAGAGTTTCCTTAATTGTGAGACGGTACCATGTATGGTTTACATACATGCCGATACGTCCTTTTCGGTCGGGCTTATAAACGCCGTCGCATATTATTCTCACATCGAAATCATCTTTTAAACGGTCTATTAATGTTTCCGGCGTATGTCCGTTCAAATCCAAAACATACCGGTTATAATCCATAATCATAAGTTCATTATCAGGAAACAGAACGGAGAGGAAGTAATTGAACTCTTCGTTTCCTGTATAGCTTCCGGCTTCCTGACGGCGTTTCAGACCGGTTTTAACGGCAGAAGCGGCTCTGTGGTGTCCGTCGGCAATGTAAATTTCGGATATTCTTTGGAATATCTGTTGAATTTCAGCGATAAGTTCTGGTTCGTCAATTTTCCAAACGGCATGGGTAATGCCGTCGTTGGAGGTAAACAAATATAAAGGTTCGCCGGACTTCTTGCCGGATAAAATATGAGACAGACGCTTATTTTCTCTATAAGCAAGAAAGATAGGTCCGGTTTGGGCACAGCAGGCGTCTACATGGCGGATGCGGTCAAGCTCTTTCTCGGTTTTGGTATTTTCATGTTTCTTAATATGGTTATTTATGTAGTCATCAATAGAAGCGCAGGCCACAAGTCCCGTTTGAGACCGTCCGTTCATGGTCAGCTCATATATATAGAAACAGGCGGTATCTTCCTGAATAAATTCTCCGTTTTGAATCATGGTGTCCAACGTATTCTTTGCCTTTTCGTAAACTTCATCGCTGTACATGTCGGTATCAGCGTCAAATTGTGTCTCGGCACGGTCGATTTTCAGAAATGAGTATGGATTTCTTTCAACTTCGGCACATGCTTCCTCGCGGCTGCACACATCATAAGGAAGGGCGGCAATTCTGTCTGCCAGATCTGTGCGGGGTCTTACACAAAAAAATGGTTTTAAATCAGCCATAGCATAATCTCCTTTTAAAGTAATTGTTCTTATTATAGAAGATATGTATGTGTATGGCAAGGGGCATATGAGAATACGTGGGATAGCAGGTATAACAATGCTTTTGCCGGTTGGCGCGGTAAATCGGCAGAGAAATAATGTAAATAGGTCTTGCCATTTGTCGAAATATGTGATATGGTAATGAAGATTATATAACAATTGAATGACTGAAAAGATAGAGGCGCGGTTTTAAAGAGTATGATTTGGCGTATAGCTGGACAAGCTGTGAATTCAGAAAGGGAAAACCGCCGAAGATTAGTTTTCTTGTCCGGAAAACTTCTCTGGGACGCAGCAGAATATGCGGCGTACTGTCACAGGTGTGGAGAGCTATCGCAGAGTTTATGATTTTATAAGATGAAGCTATGAGCATACCTGAATTATGTTTATAGCTTTTTTGTATTCTTTTTTGTATTATAGAAATTTTCCTTGATACAAAAAAGCATATTCTTTATTTCATAGAAAGTTCCACGAAAATATTAGTGTTTTCAGAAGTTCAGAGAGAGAAAGAGAGGAAAAGGGTATGAAAGGTTTTTCAAAGAAAAGAGTACTTACAATCATCAGCTGCGTGCTGTTGTGTGTGCTCATGTGTTCTCTGACGGTATTTGCCGCAGAGGCAGAGGAGCCGGCTACGAGATTTTATTCAACATTTTGGGCGCTTGTTCCGCCGATCGTTGCCATCGGGCTGGCGCTTATTACAAAAGAGGTTTACAGTTCTCTGTTTGTAGGTATTTTAGTGGGAGCTTTGTTCTATTCAGAGTTTTCATTTGAAGGTACGGTGATGCATGTTTTTGAGGGCGGTATCATCAACGTCCTTTCAGACGGCTACAACGTAGGTATTTTGGTATTTCTTGTTATTTTGGGGGCTATGGTATGTCTTATGAACAAGGCGGGCGGCTCTGCTGCATTTGGACGCTGGGCAAGCGAACATATCAAATCCCGTGCAGGAGCTCAGCTTGCAACAGTTGCCCTCGGAGTACTGATTTTTATCGACGATTATTTTAACTGCTTGACGGTCGGCAGTGTTATGAGACCGGTAACGGATAAACACAACATTTCCCGTGCAAAGCTGGCGTATCTTATTGACGCTACGGCGGCGCCGGTCTGCATCATTGCCCCGATTTCATCATGGGCTGCGGCAGTAACAGGATTTGTTGAGGGAGAAGATGGATTTTCAATTTTTATCCAGGCGATTCCATATAACTTTTATGCACTTCTTACAATTGTAATGATGATCGGCATGGTGCTTTTAAAATCAGAGTACGGCAGCATGAAAGTGCATGAAGATAATGCTTTAAAGGGTGATCTTTATACTACGGAAGGACGTCCTTATGCAAATGCGTCGGAAGAGGGGCTTAGCAGCAAGGGAACGGTTTTGGATTTGGTAATTCCGATTATTTCGCTGATAGTATGCTGTGTTATCGGAATGATATATACAGGAGGCTTTTTTGAGGGAAATGGTTTCGTAGAGGCGTTTTCTAACAGCGATGCGTCAGTAGGTCTTGCACTCGGAAGCTTCTTCGGATTGATTATTACAATTATATTATACATGGTACGTAAAGTGTTAAGCTTCGGCGAATGTATGGCTTGTATTCCGGAGGGATTCAAGGCGATGGTTCCGGCAATCATGATTCTTACGTTTGCATGGTCGTTGAAAGCAATGACGGACAGTTTGGGAGCGGCGGAGTTTGTTGCTGCCGGCGTTAAGGAATTTGCAGACGGACTGATGGGCTTCCTGCCGGCGATAATTTTCCTTATTGCATGTTTCCTTGCATTTGCAACAGGAACATCATGGGGAACATTCGGTATACTGATTCCAATCGTGGTTGATATTTTTTCCGCTACAAACCACGAGCTGATGATCATTTCGATTTCGGCATGTATGGCAGGGGCTGTATGCGGAGACCATTGTTCCCCGATTTCAGATACGACAATCATGGCGTCTGCGGGGGCGCAGTGTGATCATGTAAATCATGTATCTACACAGCTTCCATATGTAATTGCAGTGGCCGCAGTTTCCTTCGTAACATACATAATCGCAGGATTTGTACAGTCGGCATTCATTTCGCTTCCGATTGGTATTGCATTGATGTTAGGAACGGTGCTGGTGATTAAGCAAAAGAATAAATAAGAAGATATTAGGAGCGCCGCCTCATTGTCTAAAAAGATGATGGGGCGGTGTTATTTAACGTAAACGCAACATTGTATATGTCCCCGTAATGTGTTATCATATATAATAGTGGAAAAGATAAGGAGGATGTGACATGAAAGTTACAGAGAGGATTGCGAAGCTTCGTTCATTGATGGAGGAGAAGAACATTGACATGTATATCGTTCCATCAGCAGACAATCATCAGAGTGAATATGTTGGCGAGCATTTTAAGGCAAGGGCATTTATAACAGGATTTACAGGTTCTGCGGGAACAGCCGTTATTACTAAGACAGAGGCAGGACTTTGGACAGACGGAAGATATTTCCTTCAGGCGGGACAGCAGTTAGAGGGTTCTGGTGTAGAGCTTTTTAAAATGGGTGAACCGGGAGTTCCTACAGTTGAAGAGTTTGTGAAAGACAAACTTCCGGAAAACGGTACATTGGGATTTGACGGCCGCCTTGTTGCAGTAGGTGAAGGAAAGGGATACCAAGCGGCAGCCTCCGTTCGTGGGGGAAGCGTGAACTATGCGTACGATCTGATTGATGAAGTATGGGAGGACCGTCCTGCATTATCAACAGAGAAGGCATTTGCACTTGATGAGAAGTATGCGGGAGAAAGTACGGCTTCTAAGCTTGCACGCATCCGTAAAGCGATGAAGGCGGAAGGCGCAGGAGTACATGTAATTACATCTTTGGAGGATATTGCATGGACGCTGAACGTCAGAGGAAACGATGTGGCATATTCACCGTTGTTGCTGGCATACATGATTGTTTCCATGGATAAAGTGGATTTATATATTGATGAGAGCAAGCTTAATGATGAGATAAGAGCAGGTTTTGCCGCTGTAAATGTTGTTCTGCATCCGTATAATGATGTGTATGAAGCTTTGAAGACATATGGAGCAGACGATACATTATTAATTGACCCTGACAGAATGAATTACGCGCTTTATTATAACATTGCGGATGAAGTAAACAAGGTGGAGAAAACCAATCCGACAGTTCTTATGAAAGCAATGAAGAATGATGTGGAGCTTGAAAATATTAGAAAGGCCCATATTAAAGACGGCGTTGCAATGACAAAATTCATGAAATGGGTGAAGGAAAATGTTGGAAAGACAACGATTACAGAGCTTAGTGCATCTGATAAGTTAGAAGAGTTCCGGGCAGAGCAGGAAGGCTTCTTATGGCCAAGCTTTGAGCCGATCTGCGGATTCGGCGAACACGGTGCCATCGTACATTATTCTTCCACACCGGAGACGAACGTGGAATTGCATGAGGGCGCGCTGTTCCTTACAGACACAGGCGGAAACTACTATGAGGGTTCTACCGATATTACAAGAACATTTGCCCTTGGGGAAGTGAGCGATATTGAGAAACTCCACTTTACAACGGTTGCCAAGAGTATGTTAAACGTCCTTAATGCAAAATTCATGTACGGTGCAAATGGACAAAATATTGATATGCTTGCAAGAAAACCGTTTTGGGATATGAACTTAAACTACAATCACGGAACAGGACATGGAGTAGGGTACTTATTAAGCGTTCATGAAGGACCGTCAGGAATCAGGTGGACATATAGAGCAGGTGATGCGAAACCTTACGAAGAGGGTATGGTAATCACAGACGAGCCGGGTATCTATATCGCAGGTTCACATGGCGTGCGTACGGAGAATGAGTTGATTGTGAGAAAAGGCGTTGCAAATGAATACGGGCAGTTTATGTATTTTGAGAATATTACATTTGTTCCGATTGATTTAGACGCTGTTGATCCTGACATAATGTCGGCGGAAGACAAGAAGATGTTAAATGATTACCACGCAGAGGTCTTTGACAAGATTTCTCCATACTTAAATGAAGAAGAGACAGAGTGGTTAAAGAAATATACAAGAGAAGTGTAATTTAGTACATAATTATGGGAGCCGCAGTTTAATGCGGCTCCTAGGTTTTTCATCATTCATCCGGCGCTTGTGGGCTAAGAGTATGGGAACATCCGGCAAATGTAAGCTGTACCGTAAATACATTGTCTTTTTCTGCATAAAGCATCCGGCCGCCTAAAAGCATCATCATCTTTTCTGTGCTTTTCAGACCGATATGATTACTTTCTATATCGGAATGCTCTGTTTTAATTACATTTTTAATCGTGATCTTCAGTTCTTTATTGACGGTATGTACATCTACATGAACCGTTTCTTTTTTGTCGCCGTATTTCAGAATATTGGAAAAAAGATTGCTGAAAATACGTTTCAGCATAGTTCCGTCGCCGACGAAGCCTGCGGGATCCGTATTTTCAAAATCCGGAAATTGTAAATCAAATACAAATCCGGCAAGCCGGATGAAATCGCAGTTTTCGGCCAAACATTCATAGAAGAAGGACGGAGGTATTTGCATTAGTTCGGGTGTTTCTGTTTCGCCGAATACAAGGGCATATTCAAACATGCGGTCTGTCATTGTTTTAATGTCTTCTGTCTTTTGGAGGCAGCGGTTTAAATACTCGTCTTTCTTTTCCGGAGCTTTATTTAATCTCAGTACTTCAAGATATCCGTTTAAGAGTGTGAGCGGCGTGCGGAGGTCATGGGACATGGCGGTGATTAAATCCTGGTTTGCCTGTCTGCTTGTCTGCTCCTGCCGGAGTGTTTCACTGAGGGCAGTTCTCAAGTTGTCAAGCTCTGACGAGAGAATGCCGATTTCGTCTCCGCCGAATTCAGGGAGCGGCGTCTCAAGATCGCCGGAAGACATTCGCAGAATATGTTCTTTGATCTTAATAACTTTCTTCATTTTTTTGGAAATGAAGAGTAGGACAATGAATAAGAAAAGAGCCGCGGTTACTGCCAAACAGAATATTGCATAGGGGTATAAGAAAAATACATCATGGTAGGAATAAACCATAAGCAGACCGGTCTCATTTTTAAAATCTACAGGGAAACTGCGTACCAGTTCTCCGGTTCCGCCTGTGATTCTGTACCCCGCTTCAAATATTTTTCTCAAAATCGTATCATCCATCATGGAAGCATATTTTCCGGCGCGGATCAGACCGTCTCTTAATCCGTATACATAGAGGGAGGTATAGTCGTCCGCAAGTGCAAGATAGGGTTCCAATTTTTCAATCCGTTCTGTGTCGTCCTCTGATTCCGGCAATTCATATTTGGCAGCTTCTCTATAGAGCATATCGAAATACTCTTCGTTAGCAGTTAGTGTGGGAATGTGAAACGTGTCATGTATTTCATCCCAAAGAAAGAACCGGTTATCCCATAAAAAGGTAAAAAGTGCATAACCTGTCATTGCGGCGGCGACAATTATAAGCGTCAGTTGTGTACGGAGTCTCATATTTTTAAATCTTTTAATCACAACGGTACCCCTTTCCCCATACAGTTTTAATCAGAACCGGTTTGTTTGGGTCGGCTTCGATTTTGCGCCGTAGGTTCCGGATATGTACGGTGACTGTATTATTAGCGCCATAATAATAAGGCTCGTTCCATATAGCTTCGTACAGCCGTTCTGCCGAAAATGTTTGTCCTCTGTGTTTCAAAAGGAGAAGAAGCATATTATATTCAATATCGGTAAGACTGAGCGCCGTTTCATCTGCCGTAACCTGTTCTGTTTTTTCATCGATAATTAAATGGTGATAGTGGAAGGTCTGCGGAATTTCCGTCGGTGTTTCTTTTCCTTTATATACATGATAACGCCGGATCAGAGCCTTTACACGGCTGATAAGCTCGTTGTAGGAAAAGGGCTTGGCAAGATAATCATCGCCGCCGCTTGAAAATCCAAGTGTCTTATCGCTGTCTTTTGTCCGGGCGCTTAAGAAGAGAATCGGCGCGTTGCTTATCTTGCGTATCTCGAGGCAGGTCTGATAACCGTTCATACCGGGCATCATAATATCAAGGATAATCAAATCAAAGTCCTGTTCTTTCAGAAGTCCAAGGGCAGTCGGTCCGTCTTTTGCCTGACATGTCTGAAAACCTTCTCCCGTTAGAAGTATTTCTATAATTTCCCGAATTTCAGGGTTATCGTCTACAATTAGAATGTTTGAAGTTTCCATTACAATAATTCCTCCTATAGTTTACATTTCTAATTATAGCAAAAATTAGGAAACATGAGGAAAAACTTAAGAATTCTTAAGAAGTGATTTGGGGAATATTTAAGAAACCTTTGTTACAATAATTTCAAAAATATGGGAGGAACAGCTATGGAGAAAATGACAGTTATCGTACCTTGTTTTAACGAGGAAGAAGCTCTGCCGATATATTTCAAAGAGATGTGCAGAGTTATGGGGAAAATGAAAGATGTGGAAACGGAGCTTTTATTTGTGGACGACGGTTCCAGGGACAAGACGCTTGCCATTATGCGTGATTTACATGCAATGGACGTAAGGTGCAGATATATTTCTTTTTCAAGAAATTTTGGAAAAGAAGCTGCAATTTATGCAGGGCTCCAGAATGCGGGAGGAGATTATGTGGCGATTATGGACGTGGATCTTCAGGATCCGCCGTCGCTCCTTCCGAAGATGTATCGGATTCTAAAAGAAGAAGGTTATGACAGTGTGGCTACAAAGCGTTCCACGAGAACCGGGGAACCGAAAATCCGCTCCTTTTTATCAGAAAGCTTTTATAAATTTATTAATAAAATATCCAAAACAGAGATTGTGAACGGCGCCAGAGATTATCGTCTGATGAAACGGAAAATGGTGGATGCGGTACTTGATATGAGCGAATATAACCGCTTTTCAAAAGGAATTTTCGAGTGGGTCGGATTCCGTACCAAATGGCTGGAATTTGAAAATGCGGAGCGTTCGGCGGGAGAGACGAAATGGTCTTTGTGGAAATTGTTTTCTTATTCCATAGAGGGGATTACAGGATTTTCCGTTGTGCCGTTATCTTTGGCATCTGTGATGGGAGTATTATTCTGCCTTCTTTCTTTCCTGATGATAGGAGTGATCATTGCGCGGACGCTTCTATTCGGCGACCCTGTGGCGGGATGGCCGTCTCTTGTATGTATTATTTTTATGGTTAGCGGCGTACAGCTTCTCTGTACCGGAATTGTGGGGCAGTATTTGTCGAAAACGTATTTGGAGACAAAGAAAAGGCCTATTTACATTTTAAAGGACAGCAGTGAGGACGAGAGGAGTATAAGCAATGCTAAACAGCGTATTTGGAGCGAAAGTGGACTGGATCAGTCAGCATAGTGTACTGCCGGAATATTTCAGGCAGCAGTTTTATGAAACAGGACGGTTCTTTCCTGAGTTTGCAGCGAACATAGGCGGAGGACAGAATATTTATAATTTTGCATATTATGGGTTATACAGTCCGCTTATTCTGCCGTCGTATCTTCTGCCTTTTGTAAAAATGAGTGATTACATAATGGCGGTAAGTTTTCTTTGTCTGATTGCGGACGTGCTTTTGTGTTACCGGTGGCTTCGGGGGAATGACGTCTCAAGGGGAAACAGCGCTCTGACGGCAGTAATGTTTCTTTTGGCGGGGCCGATGATTTTCCATTCCTACAACC
>CANAZK010000087.1 GCA_947366105.1 uncultured Lachnospiraceae bacterium
CAAACCCTGAGCCGGTCCTAGACCCATGTGCTAATCCTCTGCATCACTTCGTCTCTTACCATGAAATTTGTCGCAGATGTATCTTCGTCAATAAGAAAGACTTTGCTTCCGGATTCGATTCCCTCAATGACATTTGCCGCCTGGGAGGTGCTGCCGCTGGCATTTTCCGTAGAGAAAGAGTGGGTATCCTTTTTATTAGGCAGATCATTGATAAACAGGGATATGTCCACGTTTTTAATACAGCGTCCGTCTTCGGCACGGAGTTTAAGCGCCGTATCGTCGGTAATGACATATTCACGTCCGTCTCCCGCGATGTGGTTGTAAACACCTGCTTCAAGGGCTGTCAATAAGGTGGATTTACCGTGATAACCGCCGCCTACAATCAGTGTAATGCCCTTTTGGATGCCCATGCCCGTCAGTTTCCGTTTATGCGGAGGCGTAAGCTCCACGGAAAGTGTGGAAGGACTTTGAAAAGGAATTCCGTTTTTCAGAGGTCTTTGGGATACTCCGGATTCTCTTGGGAGAATGGAACCGTCTGCTACAAAACTTACAAGCCCCCGTTTATTTAACTCTTGTCTGATATAGGTCTGATCTTCGGCGAGAAAGATGACCGCTTCTACTTCCTTGGCATTCAAATTTTTATAATAAAATACTGCCTCCACGCATTTTGGGAGAAAATCAAATAAAATTTTCTCAAGCTCAGGAGAGTTGATGGTTCTTCCGTTTGCGGGAAATCCCACCTCGAAACGCGCAATAATACTGTCCTTTGTAAATTCACAGGCGGTACGCTCCAAAATTTCCTGTCCGCAGCGGCTGGTGGAGATTAATCCGCTCTTCCCGGAACCTTTGGCTTTGAAATTGAAGCGTTCAATTTCTGAGGCAAACTTCCGTGTCAGAAAATCCTGAAGAGCAATCCGTTTATCGTAGCGGTTGAAGTAATCCGCCGGAAAACCGGAAGCTTTTAATGGGATTTTGACGCTTAAGTTCGACGGGGAAGCGAAAGGGTCCCCCTGCACATGGTCGATACATAATGTATAACTTCGGAAATTATAGCTTCCCCGGAGTGATTTGTAGGAGGGATAGCTTTTTCTGTTTATGGATGATAATTGTTGTCTTAATTTCTGCATGATATTTCCCTTTCTTGAGTTAGTAAACATGTAACAGTTTGGCTGCGCCATTCGATATGTCTGAACTGTTACATAAACATAATTTGACATATTAATATTTATTGGCTATAATATACTTAACAAGGGAGTCGTTGGCTAGTGTACACCTAGCCGCCGGCAAATAAAGTGTTATAAGAAATAGCGCCTTACTTTACCAGAGCAGGGGCGCTATTTTTTGTGGTTTAAAATCATGATGACAAGGGTTATAACTGCACAAAGCATAATTACAAACGTAAATAAATCACTGTATGTAACCATTGGCACCAGCTCCTTTCATATAGTCCGGCAGCTGGCATAGCACCTCAACGGCTCCCTAGGTAAGTATATTTTGTCAATGTGCGGTACTTCGCTTGAAAGCGAAGTACAGGATTGCGCTGCGCAATGATTTTCTCATTTGTGTATAGTTTATTGTAACAGAAAGTGTATGGATGTGTCCACTTTTATAGTATAGATTCAAATACGTTAGTAACAAAAAGTACAATATGCAGCGAAAACGCATTTATAATTTTAATAAGTTCTTAAGAATTTGCAGAGGAAAAATCGAAAAACGGCGTCTTTGTTTTTGATAGTATAAGATTATCAAATAGACAAGGAGCGGATTTTTATGAGAAGAAGAGTCAGAGCAAGAAGACGGGCAAGAAGGAAAATAAAGGTATTTGTAACGCGGGCGATAATCGTATTGCTGGCATTGGTGATCATCTTACAGGTGAGACAGCTTGGAAAAAGATTTTTAATGAATTTGGATGGCAGGATGGAACATACCTCTTCCATTGGAGAGGTTGAGGAAGGAAAATTCCCACTTCTTCTGCAAAGTGATAAAAGATGGGCAAAAGAAAAATACGGCGATGGTAATATGAAAGAAAACGGCTGCGCGCCTACATCATTGTCAATGATAGTGGCGGGGCTTACCGGAGACGATACAGCTACCCCTCTTGCCATTGCAAAGTATGCCGAAAGCAACGGTTATTACATGGAGGGAGTGGGAACCGTATGGGATTTATTTACGGAAGGAATCAGAAAGTTCGGCATAGAAGGAAATGAAATTTCTCTGTCTAAGGAGACTGTTTTCGACGCGTTGAATTCCGGGATGCCGATCGTCTGCAGTATGCGTCCGGGAGACTTTACAACCAAAGGCCATATCATTGTCCTGACAAGAACGGAGGACGGGAAAATAAGGCTGAATGACCCGAACAGCATAGAAAGAAGCGAGAAGCTGTGGGATTACGAGACGCTGGAATATCAAATAAAAAATCTGTGGGCATTCCATGCAATATAGGTTATACTATATAACTGGATATAGTGTATTTTCATAATAGGAGACAAGAGATGAACGAGCAGATTTTAGTTGTGGATGACGAGAAGGAAATTGCAGATTTGGTGGAGCTTTATCTAAAAAGCAGCGGTTATCAAGTGCATAAATTTTATAACGGGAAGGATGCGCTTGCGTGTATTCAGACTACAGAGATTGACTTGGCGGTTTTGGATGTCATGCTTCCTGATATTGACGGATTTAAAATCTGCCAAAAGATTCGGGAACAGTATTTTTATCCGGTGATTATGCTGACTGCAAAAGTGGAGGACACGGACAAAATCACGGGGCTGACCCTAGGAGCCGACGATTATATTCTGAAACCTTTCAATCCGCTTGAGGTGGTGGCGAGGGTGAAGACGCAGCTTCGGCGTTATAAAAGCTATAATCAGGCAGGCGGGGCGGATTCCCCACCAAAACAAGAGTATGACATCAACGGACTTTTCATTAACAAAGATACCCACGGATGTACTTTGTATGGAAAGGAAATACAGCTTACGCCCATAGAGTTTTCTATTCTTTGGTATCTGTGTGATAACCGCGGCAGGGTAATATCTTCAGAGGAGCTTTTTGAGGCGGTATGGGGCGAAAAATATTATGACAGCAACAATACAGTGATGGCACATATCGGAAAAATCCGAGAGAAATTAAAAGAACCGGCAAGAAAGCCGAAATTTATTAAAACAGTGTGGGGAGTTGGGTATAAAATTGAGTGAGCAAAATAGAGTAAATATGCGGGAAACCGTGAATAAATTGTTTTACAGACAGTTGGTCAGATTTAGTATAACGATTATAATAATTCCTGTAGTTTTCATGGGAGTTTATCTGATAGTAAGGTGGATGGCAGGGCAGACGATATGGTATGGAGACGAACCTTTGTGGCTTATTTTTAGCTGGATTAGAAGTAACGTCGCCATTGTAACGGCGGTGATGGTGGAGGCCGGCGTCGTGGGAGCGGCTGTTTTCTTTCTCAGAAAACCGTTCGCATATTTGAGAAGGGTTTTGGAAGCCGCGGAAATGATTTATGACTCCGGTGATAATATCATTGAGCTTCCGGCAGAACTTCGTGAGGCAGAGTATCAGCTGAATCAGGTGAAAATGGAGCTGGAGAGAAATGCAAGGGCGGCAAAGGAAGCGGAACAGCGGAAAAACGATTTGATTGTGTATCTTGCCCATGATTTGAAAACGCCGCTGACATCGGTTATCGGTTATCTGACGTTACTTCGCGATGAAAACCAGATATCAGAGGAACTCCGGCAGAAATATCTCTCTATTTCGCTGGAAAAGGCGGAGCACTTGGAGGATTTGATAAATGAATTTTTTGAAATTACAAGGTTTAATCTGTCGAATCTTATTTTGGAAGAAAGCCGTGTGAATCTTACAAGAATGCTTGAACAGATTTCATATGAATTTCAACCAATGCTTGCGGAGAAGTCTCTTACATGCAGAATCGTGGCGCCGCGGGATTTGATGATAAAATGTGACGTGGGGAAAATGCAGAGAGTATTTGACAACCTGTTTCGTAATGCGGTAAATTATAGTTTTGAAAGAGAAGAAATCACATTTTCTGCAATAGATACGGGTGAAGAAATACGGATGGCTTGTGTGAATCACGGCAATACAATCCCGGAGGAGAAGCTTGAACGTATATTTGAACAGTTTTACCGGCTTGATTCGGCACGTACTACGGGAAGCGGCGGCGCGGGGCTTGGGCTTGCTATTGCAAAGGAGATTGTGGAACTTCACGGTGGAAGAATTTGGGCGGAAAGCGAGAACGAAGAGATAAGGTTTATGATAAGTATTCCGAAGAGATAAACTTGATATAAATATGGCGCAGCAGTTCCTGTCTGTGAAATTTGAGCGCGATAATTGACGCATTCTTTAAAATGTTTTATGATAACTTGGTAGGTATTTAATATATCTTCCAAGTTGTTTTAAATTCTATTTAAATTAGGAGATTTCAGATGAATATTATTAACATAGAACATATCAGTAAAATATACGGGGAGAAGGTTATTTTTGACGATGTTTCCTGTGGAATCCATGAGGGAGAGAAGATTGGGATTATCGGCATTAACGGGACAGGAAAGACCACGCTTCTTCGGATGATTGCGGGTGAGGAGGAGACTGACGGCGGACAGATTATAAAAAAGAATGGAATCCGCATCGCATACTTGTCACAGCATCCTGACTTTCCAAAGGATGCTACGGTATCATCCTATGCATTTGCGGGAATCTCGGAAACAGACTGGACGGCAAAGAGTGAAGTGAAAAGTGCGCTGAATAAGCTTGGAATTACCGACTATGAGGCAAGGATTCATGAGCTTTCCGGCGGGCAGAAGAAACGTGTGGCATTGGCAAAAACCATTGCGGCGTCTTTCGATGTGCTTCTTTTAGACGAGCCGACGAATCATTTGGACAGTGAAATGGTGGAATGGCTGGAGGAGTATCTTAAGAAATACAAAGGTATTGTCATTATGATTACCCACGACAGATATTTTCTTGACAAGGTGACAAACCGTATATTAGAGGTGGGCAGGGGAAATCTATACAGCTATGAGGCGGACTATACTAAATTTTTAGAAATGAAAGCTCTTCGTGAGGAAATGGAACTGGCTTCCGAGAGAAAGCGTCAGAGCGTCCTTCGTATGGAGATTGAATGGGCGAAGAGAGGGTGCCGCGCCAGAACAACTAAGCAGAAGGCAAGACTTGACCGGCTTGAGGTTTTGAAAAGCAGAAATGCGCCGGCGAGCGACAGGCTTGCAGAGATTGACTCAGTTTCTTCGCGTATGGGGAAGAAAACCATTGAGTTTCATCATGTAAGCAAAAATTACGGGGAGAAAATTCTGATCAAAGATTTTAATTATATAGTCTTAAAGAATCAGAATCTCGGGATTATCGGATCAAACGGCTGCGGAAAATCCACGTTCTTAAAGATCATTGCGGGCATACTGGAGCCGGACGAGGGTTATGTTGAAATAGGAGAAACCATTAAAATCGGTTATTTTGCACAAGAAATTCCTGAGCTTGATACGAAGCAAAAAGTTATTGATTATGTAAAAGATATTGCGGAGTATATACCCACAAGGGATGGTAAAATCACGGCGTCGCAGATGCTGGAGCGATTTTTGTTTACGCCGGATATGCAGTACGGGCAGATTGAAAAATTATCAGGCGGTGAGAAGAAGAGATTATATCTTTTAGGCATACTTCAGGCGGCGCCGAATGTACTTATATTTGATGAGGCGGATAATGATATTGATATTCCGACAATGACTATTTTGGAGGATTATCTGAATTCCTTTGACGGAATCGTAATTACTGTTTCGCATGACAGGTATTTTCTTGATAATGTGGCGGACAGGATATTTGAGTTTGACGGCGGGGGACGTCTGACGCAGTATGAAGGAGGTTATACGGATTATATTGAGGCTAAGAGGCGAAAGGAAGAACCGGTAAAATCTGTAGGAGAGACGAAGAAGGCTTCCGCAAAAAACGATTGGAAACAGAACCGTCCGGTGAAGCTTAAGTTTACTTATGCAGAGCAGAAGGAATACGATACCATTGATGATGATATTGCAGCGCTTGAAGAAAAACTGGAGAAGCTTGATAAGGATATGATGGCGAACGCTGTAAATTCTGCCAAACTCTCTGAAATAATTGTTGAAAAGGAAAAGACAGAGAAAGCGCTGGAAGAAAAGATGGAACGGTGGGTATATTTGAATGACCTTGCGGAAAAGATAGAGGAGCAGAAAAATGAGAAATAAATTTGGAAGGTAATTTATGGCAAAGAAAGACGGTATATTATTTTTAGAGGAAGTAAAAGAAAAGATAGAAGCAAGAATAGAAGAATTGAGTCTTGTCATTGAAGAGGGCAGAAAAGATATTGCCAGTATGCAGGAGTATTACTGGGAAAATTATACGGAGATGGACGAGTATGGCTACGAAAATTATGATAATCAGCAGGCTCTTCTTCGTCAAGCCAGCGCCAATAATGATAAGACGGAGCTTCTGCACCGTTTCCAGAAAATGAAGGATTCACCGTTTTTTGGACGGGTGGATTTTCTATACGAAGGCGAGGATGAAGCGGAGACATTTTACATTGGAATCGGAAATTTTGCGGAGAAAGCCGGAAGTGTTCCGCTTATATATGACTGGAGGGCTCCTGTAAGCGGACTTTTCTATGATTTTGACATTGGACCGGCTTCCTATGAGGCGCCGGCGGGCCTGATTGCGGGTGAAATAGAAGCGAAATGGCAGTACAAAATCCGCGGTGGGAAGATGATTTACGGGTTTGAGAGTGATATGATGATTGATGATGAGATTCTGAAGCAGGAGCTTGGCAGCAACAGTGATGTGCGCCTGAAAAATATTGTCCGAACCATTCAGAAGGAACAGAATGCAGTTATCCGCAATACGAAAGACAAAATCCTCGTGATTCAGGGAGCGGCGGGAAGCGGAAAGACTTCCATAGCATTGCACAGGATCGCTTATCTTTTATATCATGACAGGAAGAACTTGAAATCGTCTAATGTATTGATTCTTTCGCCTAACAGTGTTTTTGCAGACTACATTTCCCATATTTTACCGGAACTTGGAGAAGAAAATATTCAGGAGATGAGCTTCGATATATTTGCGTATAAAGAATTAAAGAAGACGGCGGCCGACTGTGAAGACAGATTCCACCAGATTGAGCGGCAGATTGAGAGGAGAGATCCGGCAGAGGAGAAAAGAAGCCGCGAAAAGCAGTCGGAGTATTTTGTGGGACTTGTGGAAGGTTTCCTTGCTGAGCTCGAGGACCGTCTGATGGATATAAGAGACATTGAATTTAAGGGAATGCAGAAAAGCGAACAGGAGATAATCACACTTTTTTACTGTAAGTTCCAGCATGTTCCGCTTCTTGCACGAATGCATGCGGTCATGGAGTATTTTGTTGACGAGTATGAAACGCTGTACCAAAAAGAAATCTCAGAAGAGGAAAGAGAACTCTTGGAAGAGCAGTTTATGAAAATGTATGTGACAAGGGATTTGTATGAAATCTATAACTGGCTTATGGAGGAAGCAGGATATCTCTGTCTTCCGGGCGTTCCATATGAGAAACGGATGCTTGCTTACGAAGACGTGTACCCGATGCTGTATCTGAAGCACCGCCTTGATGGTACGAAAGCGCGGAAGAATATTAAACACTTGGTTATTGATGAGATGCAGGACTACTCTTATCTTCAGTATGTAATTCTTGAAGGAATGTTTTCGTGCAAAATGACCATTCTCGGCGACAAGGCGCAGACCATCGACCATGAGAGCCGGGATGTGATGAAATTTCTGCCAAAGATATTCGGAAAGAATACTCGTAAGATTATTATGAACAAGAGTTACAGAAATACAGTGGAAATTGCCCGTTATGCAGGGAAAACAGCAGGCGTGAATGATATTGATCTGTTTGAACGCCATGGAAAGGAAGTGACGGAGGAGATACTTTCATCCTTTGACGAGGCGGTTCAGCATGTGAAAGAGAATCTGCATATTGCAGAGGAGGAATTTGAAACGGCGGCTGTAATTACCATGACGGAATGGGAAGCAAAGGTGATTTGCAGGAAACTTAAGGAGACGGGGGTTCAGGTATCTTATATTGACAGAGACAGTACCACGTTTAGAAAAGGATTGTCTGTGTTGACATTTTATATGGCAAAGGGACTTGAGTTTGACCAGGTATTCGGAGTTTCCGAAATGTGGGGAACGGAATTCGCAGGACAGGCAAAATATATTTGTGCAACGAGAGCGCTGCATGAGTTATATATGTATGATATAAAGTAATAGTTCAGCCATAAAAGCTCGAAAAGGCTATTTCATAGCCTTTTCCGCTGCTAACGCAGCTAAAATTCTCGCTTATGGCTGAACTGTTACAATATAAAAAAGAATAAGTAAACAGCCGCTTGACAAGCGGGAGCAGAATTGGTATGATATAAAAACAGAACGCACTCTGTTTTTTAAAAAAGAAAGTAGAGGGATCGTATGAGAAAACAGATATTTTCATTATTAGTTAATAACAATGCCGGTCTTTTAAGCCGTGTTGCGGGATTGTTCAGCCGCCGGGGCTACAGTATTGACAGTATTACGTCCGGTATGACAACAGACGAGAGATATACAAGGCTGACTGTAGTTGCCAAAGGGGATGAACAGATTCTGTCACAGATTGAGAAACAGCTTCTGAAATTGGAGGATGTATTAGACATCAAGGTTTTGGCAGAGGGTGAATCTGTCTGCAGGGAGCTGATTATGGTGAAGGTAATGGCAAATGCCGTTCAAAGAGCAGAAATTATCTCGATAGCTGATATTTTCCGTGCAAAAATTGTGGATGTAGAGAGAGAATCGCTTATGCTTGAATTAACAGGAAATCAGTCAAAAGTGGAAGCATTCTTGAATCTTCTTGAGGGGTATAATATTTTGGAGCTGGCGCGAACCGGCATCACAGGGTTGTCGAGAGGAGTAAAAGGAATCAAAGTAATTGACGACTAAATCATTTGGAAAGCTAAAGGGAATGACCCTTTAACTCATAAATACTTATTTATATAATATCAGGAGGAGTAATATCATGGCAAAAATTTATTACCAGGAAGATTGTAACTTATCTTTATTAGAAGGAAAAACAATTGCAGTCATTGGATACGGAAGCCAGGGTCATGCACAGGCGCTTAATGCAAAGGAATCGGGCTGCAACGTAATTATCGGTCTTTATGAAGGAAGCAAATCATGGGACAAAGCCGTTGCGCAGGGATTTGAAGTATATACGGCGGCAGAAGCGGCTAAAAGGGCTGATATCATTATGATTCTGATTAATGACGAAAAGCAGGCGGCAATGTATAAAGAGTCTATCGAGCCGAACCTTGAAGAAGGCAATATGTTAATGTTCTCTCATGGTTTTGCAATTCATTTTGGACAGATTGTACCGCCGGCAGGCGTCGACGTATCCATGATTGCGCCGAAGGGTCCGGGACATACAGTGAGAAGCGAGTATCAGGAAGGCAAAGGAGTTCCATGTCTGATTGCAGTGCAGCAGAATGCAACAGGAAAGGCACATGAACTTGCATTGGCTTATGCATTGGCAATCGGAGGAGCAAGAGCCGGCGTTCTTCAGACCACATTCAGAGAAGAGACAGAGACAGATCTCTTTGGGGAACAGGCAGTTCTCTGCGGCGGCGTTACAGCGCTTATGAAAGCCGGATTTGAGACATTGGTAGAGGCGGGATACGAGCCGGAAAGCGCATACTTTGAGTGCATTCATGAGATGAAGTTGATTGTAGACTTGATTTACCAGTCAGGCTTTGCAGGCATGAGATACTCAGTGTCTAATACTGCTGAATACGGCGATTACATAACAGGACCGAAAATTATTACGGATGAGACAAAGAAGGCAATGAAGAAAATCTTATCTGATATTCAGGACGGTACATTTGCAAAAGACTGGTTATTGGAAAACCAGATTAATGCGCCGCATTTCCATGCTATGAGAAAGAAAGAAGCAGCTCATCAGTTAGAGGAAGTGGGAACAGAATTGCGTAAATTATATAGTTGGAGCGACGGGGCTAAATTGATCGATAACTAGACAATGCGTTCGAAGAGTATGCCGATAGTTCTTTGTATGTGCTGCGGAAATGTTAGAAATTTAAAGCTGCATACGTTTTTTGGAGGATAGAGATGAAAAGGTGTATTAAGAGGGCAGCAGTTTTATTATTAGTTTGTTCTTTGATGTCAGGTGTAACCGGCTGTAAGAAAGAAGAGAAGAAACCGGTGAAAAAACCTGAGAAGAAAGTAGAACAAACAGAAGAAATAGTGGAAGTGGAATCAAAGGATGTGATTCCGGCAAATCAGAATCTTCTGACCGGTACGGCGGATTTGACTGATGCGGCAATAGGAAAACGTCCGGTGGCAGTTATGGTTAATAATGTGCAGGCTGCGATGCCCCAGTACGGAATTGCAAAGGCGGACATTATTTTTGAAATCCCTGTGGAGGGAGATGTGACGCGGTTTATGGCATTGTATGCGGATTATACTCAGGTGCCGAGAGTGTGCGCGGTTCGAAGCTGCCGCAATTATTTTCCTGCATTTTCACAAGGGTTTGATGCATTTTATGTGAATTGGGGAATTGATGATTCTATTGCTGATTATCTGGAACTCTTACAGCTTGACCAGTTTGACGGAATGAACGATAGAAACGGTCTGTTTGCGAGAGATAAGGCACGTATCAATGCCGGATATGCATTAGAACATACGGCATATTTTGAAGGTCCGGCTTTTGCATCTGTGGTGGATTCTCAAGGCTACCGTACAGAGCTTGCGGAAAATATGAAAGATACGGCGTTTATTTTTAACGGTTTGGAGGAACAGGTAAAGCCTTCCGGCGGGGAGTGTACGAATGTGGAGATTAATTTCGGTGCACAGAGTGCAACGCTTACTTATGATGCCGGAAGGAATGTTTATCTGAAAAAGTCCAACGGTAATCCGCAGATTGATGGAAATACACAGGAGCAGCTTGCATTTACGAATGTGTTTGTACTGGAAACAGATATTTCTGTCAGAGATGCGCTCGGACATAAGGATATTGATTGGGACGGAGCGTTAGATTCGGTAGGATATTATGTGTCAAATGGAGGGGTGCAGAAAATTCATTGGTCAAAAGAAGAGAGAAATGAGAATTCCAGACTCCGCTTTTTTGATGAAAGCGGTGAGGAATTGAAGATTAATCGCGGAAAGAGTTATATTGCAGTAAATTATCGTTCACAGACAATATTTCAGTAGAGAATAATAAAAAAGCAATCAGAACATAAGAAAGCGGGCGATGGAGTTGGGCGGTAACAGAAAACTTTTAGATCAAATTATAAAATTTGGATTTGTCGGAGGAACTGCATTTCTGATCGATTATATGGTGTTGTATCTTCTGACTGAATTTTTGGGGCTGCATTATCTCGTGGCGGGTACGATTTCATTTGCTTTATCTGTAATTTATAATTATATATTAAGTATCAAATGGGTATTTGAAACAAAAAATACTCGTAAGAAGAGCGAAGAATTTATCGTATTTCTTATATTGAGTATTCTTGGTTTGGCAATCAATCAGGCGATTATGTGGCTGACCGTGGAAAAATTTGATATTTATTATATGTTTTCTAAGATTTTTGCGACTGTTGTAGTGATGATTTTTAATTTTGTGACAAGAAAAATATT
>CANAZK010000088.1 GCA_947366105.1 uncultured Lachnospiraceae bacterium
GTTGGCCCGAAGCCGGGTTTGGGGAGGCTCCCCAACAAGCAGATTTTTGCGTTCTGGCCGGAAGGCCGGAACGTCAAAAATAGCAACTGTGGCTACAGTTGCCCTGCTTGCCATTTAGCGGAACCCTCGATAAACGCCGCAAAAAAGGAGGCCCCTACTCGGAAACCTCCGTTTCTCTGGCTTTTTTCAAGCCTTCGGCTGTGGCTTTCATAACTACGAGTTCTTTCTCATTCATGGTGTTCAGCATTACATCAATAGACTTTCGGCAACTGCCCTCGCCTCTATGCCCTTCCGTGTAGAAAAACTGGTCTACGGAAATGTCGAACATTGTGACAAGCTGGAAGAATAAATTAAAACTGGGGTGCTGCCCCTTATTCTCAATGCTCATAATCGTGCGATCAGTCTTTCCGACTAATTCCGCAAGGTAGGCCTGCGTCCAGCCCCGTTCCTCTCGGGCCTGTTTGATAGCCAGCCCTAAACCGTGAAAATCAAATCGTCTTTCATCTTGGTTCATTCTCATATCACCCTATATCATTGTACATTTCGGGTTAAATTATGAGAATGTAATGAAATTTGTTTCTATGTAGTATTTTGTTTCGTATTTGGAAACTTGATTTTTCGCTAAAAAAGCATTATGCTAGTATCACTTGAATTGAAAGGAGTTTAGATATTATGGCAGTTAATAATATGCGTGCATAGCAAAGGCTATGTTGCGATAAAAATATAGCCTTTGCTAATCCTAAAAAAATTTAGGAGGTGCACATTGGGCTATCGCAAAGCAACAGATGTTTTACCGCCGGATGTCTTAGAAAAATTACAAGACTATATTGATGGAGAATATTTATATATTCCACGCAAGCAAGAAAATCGGAAAACTTGGGGAGAAGATACAGATACCAAAAAGGTTTTTTCTGAACGGAATATCCAAATATATGCTGATTATCTTGCAGGAATGTCCCTTCATCAATTAGCAAACAAATATTTTCTTGCAGAAAAAAGTATTCAAAGAATTATTAGGCAACAGCGGCAAAAATAGTAATAAAAGGTGTGCCATATAAAAGTGGCACATCTTTTTATCAGAAATAACCTTGTAGTGCAAAGATATTCTTACACATGATACAATAAATTTAGAAATCATGAAAGGACAAATAAAATGCCATATTTCAAATATAATGCTAAAAATGTTTTCTATGAAAAAAACGGGTCTGGTTATCCTACTATTTTTCTTCATGGAAACACTGCTTCATCAAAAATGTTTACAGATGTTATTCCATTATTTCTAAGGAACTTTCAAATAATCTTAATAGATTTTGCGGGACATGGGAAGTCGGAACGCCTTGATTGTTTTCCAACAGATTTATGGCACGATGAAGCATTGCAGGTAATTAAACTAATTGAAATTCTAAACTATGAAAAAGTCAATTTAATCGGTTCAAGTGGTGGGGCATTGGTTGCCATCAATGTTGCACTTGAACGACCTGATTTAGTAAACAAAATTATTGCTGATAGTTTTGAAGGAGAGATTGCACTCGATAGTTTTGCTTCAACAATAGAACAAGATCGTGCCATTTCTAAAACTATTCCTGAAGTACAAAGCTTTTACGAATACAATCAAGGTTTTGATTGGGAGACGGTTATTGATAATGATACTAGAGTAATTAAAGAACACTATAAAACTATAAAATGTTTTTTTCATCATTCTTTAGATACATTAAAATGTGATATTCTGATGATTGGCAGTAAAGAAGATATATTTATGCCGGGAGATTTTTACGAGAAAACATATACAAAACTGATTGAAAAAATTGGTCATGGGGAAAAGTACATTTTCAGTTCTGGAGAACATCCTGCAATGATTTCTAACGCAGAAACCTTCGCAAGACTTGCAACTAAATTTTTATCAGAATAAACCTAAAGATAACTACCGCAACAAAAAAAACCGTTGTTGTGGTAGCAATATTTATATGCGTTAATAAAAGAGCCTTACGGCGGTTTTGAAATAGCAAATTTCAAACCGCCGTTTTCTTTTCAAAAATCAGATTATGGAAGGGTGTGTTAAAGTCGCCCATTTAAAGGATATGGCGGTATCTAGGAGGTATCGCTGTGTCCTTATTTATTTTCCAAATATCTGAACCGTTAAAAAAAGCCCGCCCCCTTGGAAGGATAATTCCGGCAATCAACATGAAATAATTCAATCCAAAAATGATAGTTATATTTCATGCGCCCGAATGGCTCTATGCTGTTTGGGCGCATTTCTGTTTCTATGGGACAGCCTCGGGCCAACTTGGCCCGAAGCCCGGCCCCGGTGCCGTTCCCCGCCGCCTTCGTTTCGGCAACTCATTCACCAAGCACCGAAACGGAGGTAAATATGGCTATCATCAATCTTCGGGATTTTTACCCGTACTATACAGCAGATTCTTTTATTGAAGTGCCTGACGAGGTAGCGGAGGCAATGGCGGAGTTTGACCGCAGGGAGGCGGCCTACCGTCTGCGTACATACCGCCATAAGGCCTACTATTCCCTTGACCGGGAGGACGGCATTGAGCACTCGGCCTTGTTCGTCGCCCTCTCCCCATGCGAGATTTACGAGCGCAAAGTCACCATGCAGGAACTCCACGCGGCTATTTCCAGCCTGCCCGACAAACAGGCCAAACGTATCTACGCCCATTTTGTACTCGGCATGAGTAAGACCGACATTGCCAGAGCCGAGGGCGTGGACGAAAAGGTGGTGCGTCTGGCAATCGAGCGGGGGCTTCGGAACATGGAAAAATTTTTGAAAAAATAATCTCTAAGGTGTACCGAAAAGGCCCTGAAAATGAAATGGTATATAGAAAGGCGGAAGCGTCCCGGGACAAACTGGCCCGAAGCGCAGACAAGCCTTTCCCGCAGATTGAAAACTGAATAAAAAGATACCCGGATACGAAGGGTGGATGTGCCAGGCGACAGGCCCGCCGAGACTTCCGTTTCCATTGTGGCTTTCACTTTGGGGGCGGGAATAGCGATAAAGCCCATGCCGCAGGCGGGGCCATGGCTGGCCCCGCCGGATAAGGCACGCCCCCGGATACTTGCGTTCAGTCACAGTCCGAGCGTTGAAGCGGCCCTGCAAGCCGTGAGCCGTCGCAGGCAATGAGGACGCCTTGCCATAAGAATGGGGAGAGTTGAGACACTATGGGGTGGACAAGCCTACACCCGTCCGGGAAATCTGTTTTACAAAACCAATCAGGGAGCCGCCCGCTCTCACTGTCTTGTGACAGGCCGACTAAAACGGCGCGGCTCCCTGAACTTTTATGAAAGGAAGTGTAGGTTATGGCAAAATCTTTGCAGGAAATCCAGGACATGCTGACAGACAAATGGAGCAACAATGCCTGCCGTGGATATGTCATCAAGGCGATGGAAAGCTGCGGCTATAAGTCAAAGGACATCCGGGAGGTTCTCATAGAACTGTACGAAGTGTTTGACTTCTGCTCCGTGGAGGAAGCGGCGGCTTATTATGAACACTGGCAGCCCTGACCTCGGGCCAAGCTGGCCCGAAGCGTGGAGAAAGACGAAGGGGCAGCGCTCTTTGCCGGGCGCTGTCTTTTCGTGTTTCCCCACAGGACAAGAGGGAAACGGAAGGCTTCAACCCCGATTCGGAAAGGAGGCCCAGATGGTACAATCTGTAACCTACCAGAGAGAAACAAGGACCGTCCCCTTCCAGGGAAAGACTATTGTGCTGGAAAGCCTTACCCCGGTGCTTTCCCCAAAAGAGAAGGAGAGGCGGAAAAAAGAGATTGAGCGCTGTCTGTATAACGTGTTCAGCAAGTACCGCCAGAGCCGGCGCTGACCCCGACAACATTGCCCTCTGGGGCTATCAATGGTATAATATACTTGTAAGGTTGGTAGCTCCATTCCCACAGGAAAGGAGCCTACAATGAACATTAGAGAAGATTATATTTATGCCAGACAGTCCGTTGACCGCAAGGACAGTATCAGTATTGAGAGCCAGATTGACTTCTGCAAGTATGAGCTGAAAGGCGGCAGCTGCAAGATTTTCAAGGACAAGGGCTATTCGGGGAAGAACACCGACCGGCCCGAGTTCCAGAAACTGCTTGACGAGATCCGCAAGGGGAAGGTGCGGCGGGTCATTGTCTACAAGCTGGACCGGATCAGCCGCTCCATTCTGGATTTTGCGAACATGATGGAGCTGTTCCAGGAATACGACGTGGAGTTTGTTTCCTCCACGGAAAAGTTCGACACCTCCACCCCAATGGGGCGGGCCATGCTGAACATCTGCATTGTGTTCGCCCAGCTGGAACGGGAGACCATCCAGAAGCGCGTCACGGACGCCTACTATTCCCGGTGCCTGAAAGGCTTCCACATGAGCGGCCAGGCCCCCTACGGCTTCCGGCTGGAGCCGACCACGGTTGAGGGTATCCGCACAAAAATGATGGTGCCCGACCCGGCGGCCGCCGACCATGTACGCCTGATGTTTGAGATGTATGCAGAGCCCGGGACCTCCTTCGGGGACATCAGCCGGTACTTTGAGGAAAACGACATCAAGGTTCATGGAAAATCGCTGTTCCGTCCCTTCCTCTCCCAGCTGCTCCGCAACCCGGTATACGCGCAGGCCGACCTGGAACTGTATGAGTTCTTCAAGAGCCAGGGGGCTGCAGTCGTCAATGACGCCGCCGACTTCGCCGGGACAAACGGCTGCTATCTCTACCAGGGGCGGGACGTGAAGGAGGACAAGGACAGGAGCCTGAAAGACCAGATACTTGTTATCGCTCCCCATGAAGGGATTGTTTCCTCTGACACCTGGCTGAAATGCCGGAAAAAGCTCATGGCGAACATTACCTTCCAGAACGGGAGGAAGGCCCGGAACACATGGCTGGCCGGAAAAGTGAAATGCGGAAAATGCGGTTATGCCCTGAAAGTCACCCGCAACCCTTCCGGCTATGAATACCTCCGGTGCAATAAACGGTCCGACCACAAGGGCTGCCCGGGGTGCGGCACTCTCCGCAAAGTGGAATTTGAGCAGTTTATATTTACCGCTATGGGAGAGAAGTTCCGGGATTTCAAACACCTTCGGGGCGGTGAGGAAAAGGCCAACCCGAAATTGACCGCCTATCAAGTAGAGCTGGCACAGGTGGAGGCGGAAATTGAAAAGTTACTTGATACGCTGACCGGGGCAAACGCTACCCTGCTTGCCTACGCCAACAAGAAAATCGAGGAACTGGACACGCGCCGCCAGAAAATCACAAAAGCGATTGCCGATTTATCCGTGGAGACCATTTCCCAGCAGCAGATTGATCTGCTGTCCGGCTATTTGGACGACTGGGAGAATATCAGCTTTGAGGATAAGAGGAAAGCCACGGACGGCCTGATTTCATCAATCAGCGCAACCAGCGAGTATGTAAAAATAGAGTGGAAAATCTGACTTTTCCACTCTGCATATCTGAAACATTTCTTTATATCGTTTGTAGCCCCTTGTACACTGATGTTTATCCCTTAAGATTTAGAGAAGGGAATGTTCACGCCGCAGCACTAAACATTCCCTTCTCATGGTTGATTTTTCCGTTGTCTGCCAACCTCCAGCACCTTCGTCTGGAAAATATCAGGTTTTTCCGTTGCCTGCCAACCTCCGACACCTTCGTTCGGAAAACGTATCAGATTTTAGGTGTCAACCCACCGCTGATGCACAGCTTTTCTAATTACATTCTACACGAACTATGTGGAAAATGCAATTACAATTTTATCTTATGATGCCCTGTTACATTTTATACACTATTTATCTTACATTTCATTCTTGATAAATTATCTCTTTATCCACAATCTCCCTCGCACATACTTGTATATTGTTCATTCTTCCTATCCATTCCAAGGCATTTTCTACCTTTAACTGTTCTGTAATGCCTTGTGCCTGTTTCATCTGTTCTACCTTTCTTATCATTCTCTATTCTAAGATTTTCTTTGCCGACTGTTCAACCCTTTCAGTAACAACAATTCTTCAATTTTCTGTTCACATTGCCCCATCCGAAGAAGTATGATAGAATAATTCTATTAAATTGAATCGGAGGTGCCACATGGCTATCAGTTCCAACAATATTCAGGTTTATACTACTTTGTCCAAAGAACTGGTTGCTGAGATTGATAAGGATGCGAAAGCGAACTATCGAACACGTTCCCAGCAGATTAACATGATTCTGACCGAGTATTATAAGATCCAAATGACAACCAAACATGAATCCGAGTAAAACACTGAATTGCCTGAAAACACAGGAAATATCAGTGTTTTCTTATGTTTTCCCTTAATTATAAGGTTCATGCGCTCCATATGTATTTCCAAAACTGATATTAATTGCTGCCGGCATACCTAATTGCTGTGCTTTTCGTATAACATAATCAATTCCCTGCATCAACTCCGTTGTCCTTGGAAATCCGTCCTGCCTTGGACTTGCAAGTTTTACAATCAAAAGTCCGCTTTCAGAAGCCACGCCTGCCTGCTGCCTTCCCTCGCTTCCTCTTCCGTTCCCCGCGGCGATTCCCGCAACCGCCGTCCCATGTCCTGAAGTGTCAATGCTTGGCACAATCTCTAACCGTTCAGCACGAGAGTCCTTTGTAAGCGCTTCATTAATCTGTTCCTGTGTGTACTCCGTTCCGATTGTATATCCCTCTGGCGGACTGCCGGCTATGCTTTGATCCCAAAGCGCCCGGATTCTTGTCTTCCCGTCTTCTGTTTGAAAATCTATATTTCTATAATCAATCCCAGAATCAATGACTGCAACAAGAACACCCTCGCCAAATAAAAACGGACGGGCATTCTGTACGGAAGTAATACAGGATACCCGCCTGCCATTGGCTGTCTCAAAAAATAATCTTTTCGGTTTTTCAATATATTCTATTTGAGGAAGCTCCGATAACGCTTCTATCAGCGACTCCCTGATTGTTATTATTGCAAATTCATTTTGCATTTCCACTACTTTTGCAGGAAGTTCCCGCGCCGCATCCAAATTTCCTGAATACTTTACGATCAGATCCCATTCCTTATCAATTGGATCGTACCCAACGTCCAATTCCAATGATTTTTCTCTTTCCTCTTCCGTCGCCTCCAACGCTAAATTCAAAATGTTTTCCAGTTTTTGTCCAGCCATACATTTCCCTTTACATTCCTTTTCATAAAATGTATGGCTGCCGGCTCTATTTTATTCCTGCTGCAGATTATTAGCAAACAATGTTTCCCTGATAAGGCGCAAACTCAAGCGGAATAAAATATCCCTGTTCATGTCTGCATGCCGGGCATACCGAAGGCGCCCTCCTACCGGTATGAATATAACCGCAGTTTGTACACATCCATTTGCTCTCCTCCGGTGTATCAAAATACGTACCGTCTTTAAGCATTTCTGCAATTTTTTCAAAACGCTTGCCATGCATCTTCTCTACTTCTGCAATCTGATAAAATGCGGAAGCAATTTCAAGAAAACCTTCTTCTTTGGCAGTGTCTCCAAAAGCCTGATACACGTCCTCGTACTCCTCAAATTCATTATGTTTTGCCGCCTCCAGCAATTTCACAATATCCTCGTCTTTATCTACCGGATATCCTCCGCATATTTCAATCGTCTCTCCTGTCAGATCCTTGAGTAAATCATAATATCTTTCTGCATGTGCCCTCTCCTGATCAGCTGTAAATAAAAATACATCTGCCACCGCATACATGCCTTGTTTTCTTGCCTGCTCCGCCGCAAACGTATAGCGGTTTCTCGCCTGACTTTCCCCTGCAAAGGCCTTCATAAGATTTTCTTTTGTCTTACTCTCTTTAAAATTAATAGCCATAACACACACTCCTTTTTATAAGTAGTATGATGTTACGGCTCTAAAAATATTCACTATTTAATTAAATCCAATAAATCTTCTCGCCACCACATACACAAAAGACGAAATTTTGCGCCCCGACTTACCCGGAAGGTTAATCGTCTGCCCTAAAATACTATAACGTATCTTCCAGTATACGCTATATTGATTTGACTTCAGATATTTCCAAAGCTCCTTTTTCTTTTCAAGATTTTCATCCTTTTTCGAGCGTATGCATAAAATAGAAGACACCGTCATTATAATCGCCAAATAATTTATCATATAGTTCCTAAGCTTTTTATTTGGAATCCGTTTAAGCCGATACATGTCGATCATGGACTTTGTTACAAATATCTGCTGGTCAATCCTGCTGATCATAACCTTTTCATTTACCGACTGATCTTCCCGCCCGATATAATAACGATAGAAATTTACATCCAAATAATACATTTTTTTCACATACGGCAATGGATAATATACATAGATATTGTCCACATAAAACGTATGCTTCGGAAGATGGAGCTGATTCAATTTTAACAACTCAGTCCGGTAAATTACAGAGTGCATTAAAATATACTGTGCAATTCCAAAGCGCCCTGTATCATCCCAGCCAAATACCTTGTTTTCAGGAAGCACGCCGCGGTAATGAATTACTTTCTTATTATTCGCGCCGGTCTTTTCGTACACGTAATTTGATACAAGCATGTCCACTTCCTCGCCGGCCTCCTCCCATTCATGCATCAACTGTAATATCCGGGACAACGCACTTTTATCTACCCAGTCGTCACTGTCCACAACCTTAAAATACTTTCCTGCGGCATGCCTGAGTCCAACATTAACCGCATCGCCGTGTCCTCCGTTTTCTTTATCAATAGCTTTCACAATTGTCGGATATTTTTCCTCAAACTTTTTTGCAATCTCTGAAGTTTCATCTTTGGAACCGTCATTGACAATAAGAATTTCAACATCTTCTCCGCCCTCCAAGATAGACTCAACTGCATGTTCCATATACTCTGCTGAATTATAGCACGGTATTGCAAACGATATATATTTCATGATAGACCTCCTCTGTCAATGCTTATAGTATATAGCATTTCGACATATTTTCCAACTGCAATATTGTAAAATCCTTGTGTTTCCTTTATGATAGAATTATGCGTAAATATTACAATTTTATTAGGAGGCTATTATGATGAAAAATGTAATTGTTGGACAATCCGGCGGACCTACCGCCGTAATTAACGGAAGTCTCTACGGCGTTGTATCTGAAGCTTTAAAAAAATCAGATTGTTTTGAATACGTCTACGGTATGGTTAATGGAATTGAAGGTTTCCTGCATGACCAAATAATGGATATGAGCACGCTTGTCCCAACCGGAGAACTAGAACTTTTAAAAACAACGCCCGGCGCTTATCTTGGCTCGTGCCGATATAAGCTTCCGGAAGACTTGAACGACCCTGTATATCCAACCCTGTTTGAAAAATTTACAGCCAAAAATATCGGATATTTTTTCTACATTGGCGGAAATGATTCTATGGACACGGTAAGCAAGCTTTCAAGATATGCAGCATCCATTAACAGTGACATTCGTGTTATCGGTATTCCAAAAACGATTGATAACGATTTGGTAGAGACGGATCACACACCTGGATTTGGAAGCGCTGCAAAATATGTCGCAACAACTGTACGTGAAATCTCCATTGACGCTTCAGTATATGATAACAAAAAGTCCGTGACTATCGTAGAAATCATGGGCCGTCATGCGGGATGGCTTACTGCCGCCAGCGTACTTGCAAGGAAATTTGAAGGCGATAATCCAATCCTGATTTATTTACCTGAAGTCGCATTTAACCAGGAGGAATTTCTTGCCAAGGTTGAAGAATCGCTCAAGACTACTCCAAACCTTGTTGTCTGCATTTCCGAAGGAATTAATGATGGAAACGGCACGTTTATCTGCGAATTTGCAAGCGACGTGGGCGTGGATAACTTTGGTCATAAAATGCTGACAGGTTCCGGAAAATATTTAGAGAACCTTGTAAAAGAAAAGCTCGGCGTAAAAGTACGCTCTGTGGAATTGAATGTAAGCCAACGCTGTTCTTCTGCCTGCCTCTCCAAAACAGACCTTGAAGAATCCATTTCCGGCGGAGCTTTTGGCGTAAACGCTGCTTTAAACGGAGAAACCGGCAAAATGATCGCCTTCTCAAGAACTGCTTCTGCCCCATATAATATGGAATGTACAACTGCAGATGTAAATATCATTTGTAACATGGAAAAAGGTGTTCCCCTCGAATGGATTACCAAAGACGGCTCAGATGTCAGCGATGAATTTGTAAACTATGCCGCTCCGCTCATTCAAGGCAGCATTGAAGTACCTATGAAAAACGGACTTCCAAATTTTGCATACAGAAAATAGATTTGAGTGTTCACACTTTGTTCATTTATCATTAAAAAATCTTTCATTAGTTTAACATTGTTTCTTCACTTCTCCAGAATATACTAATATTATCAAATGAAGAAAACAACAACTAGTAACATACTATTTGGAATAAACTTTTTCATAATACATGCCGGGCATCGCGAAAGCGGTGACCCGGCATCCTCCCTTTTATGGGGCTTTGTGGTGATGATGTTATCGGTGTTTTAGATTCGACGCATAGTTTACACCACTTCTTTTTCTTTCTCATTCCACTAAAACAAATCTGAAATTTTTTTCATCTCTTCAGACTTTGTATCCGGAAGTACATGAGAATATAATTCCATTATCCTTGCAGAAAACAAGATTTTCAAGCCCCGAATACGGCTTCCATTTATCTTCAAGAAACTTCTTTAATTCTGATTGCCGCTCTTTGCGCGTCTTTAGGATAGTATATACATTGTCCAGCATAGGAATATCCCTTTTGCTGGTTCTTGTCTTTGGGCTTGTCTTATAATACCCTTTTGTTGCCGAATAAACAAGCGTTCTTCTGACATGAATCACTTTTTCTTCAAAATCAACATCCTTCCACTCCAGCCCCCACAGTTCACCATTCCGCATCCCTGTTGACAAAGCGACTTCAAATATATCACTATAATACAGCTTTCTTACATATTTCAAAAAAATATTCTGCTCTTCTTTCGTCATTACTCTTCTCTCCTTTTCTGATGGATATTTTGGAAATTGTGCCAGCGGTACAGGATTCTTCTTTATGATTTCATTCTTGTAAGCCTGATTAAAAACTCTGTTCAATATAACCTTAAGCCATGATAAAGTTCTCTTACTTAACTTTTTAGACTCTAGATTCAGCAAATGCTGAAGGTTCTCTGCCTTGATATCTTTTATCTTTCTGCCTTTAAAATGTGGTTTTATGTGCTGCTCATAAGTACGCAGATATAATGTTACAACGACCACAAACAGGGATTTTATGTTTATGCCAAACTCAATCTGCGTGATCCAAAAACAGTGTTCAAATATATCGGACGTTATCTTGGACGCCCAGTCATTGCTACCTCTAGAATTGATAAATATGACGGCAGTATGGTTACTTTCCACTACAACCGTCACGAAGATGAACTTCTGGATATGGATTATTTCTTAAATGAAGACGACTTGTTTGCTGACGAGGCTGGCGTTGAAGGTTTTTATATCTTCTAAGCCGTATCGTCATACCCAGACAAGAATTTATCTAACATACGTTCGGTGAATTCTTGTTCTTTTTTGTTGCTCAAAAATCGCAATTTCCTGTAAATCAGAACCACCGGCTTAGCCGGTGGTTTGTTCTCGCCCTATAAGGGCTAAT
>CANAZK010000089.1 GCA_947366105.1 uncultured Lachnospiraceae bacterium
TACTAAGACTAATGAAGAAAAGCTCGTTCAGGCAATGAAAGAGTTTGGAATACAGTTGGCATAGAATAAGAGGGAGAGAATATGACGAGGATTATAGTACACGGCTGCAATGGGAAGATGGGGCAAGTGATTACAGGTCTTGTAAAAGAGGATGAACATGCACAGATTGTTGCCGGAATAGATACATATAAAGGGATTCATAATGAATATCCGGTATTTGATAAAATGGAAGAATGCGATGTGGAAGCAGATGTTATTATTGATTTTTCAAACGCTTCCGCAATTGACGGACTTTTGGACTATTGCGCGGCGCACGAAACGCCGGTGGTTTTGTGTACCACCGGATTATCAGAGGAGCAGTTACAGAAAGTGGAGAAGACTGCCGAGAAGGCGGCGGTTCTGAAGTCGGCTAATATGTCTCTTGGAATCAACATGCTTATGAAGCTTTTGAAAGAAGCCGCTCAGGTGCTTGCTCCGGCGGGTTTTGATGTTGAGCTTGTAGAACGGCATCATAATCAGAAAGTGGATGCGCCCAGCGGAACGGCGCTTGCGCTGGCAGATTCCGTGAATGAAGCGCTTGGTAATGTATACGCATATAATTTTGATAGAAGCAAAGAGCGTAAGAAACGCGGCAAAAACGAAATCGGAATTGCCGCGGTCAGAGGCGGTACGATTGTAGGCGAACACGAAGTTATTTTTGCGGGGGCTGACGAGGTGATAGAGTTTAAGCATACTGCTTATTCTAAAGCCGTATTTGCAAAGGGCGCAGTGGAGGCTGCAAAGTTTCTGAAAGGAAAGCCTGCCGGAAAATATGGTATGAACGATGTGATACAGTTTTAAAATGGAAAAAACTTCCTGTACTTTATTATGCATAGAATGAAATGATTTGCAGATATTACTAGCAAGAAGCAATTCTTAGATAATCATAATAGAAGGAAAGGGAGAAAAAAGATGAAACAGTTCAAGAAAGCTCTTTTGACATTGCTGTGCGCAGCTATGATTTTTACAGTGACTGCCTGCGGAGCCAATGATACGGCAGATGACAATGGAACAACCAATTCCGCAACAGAAAACACAAATAATACCGAAAATAATAACACCGGGAATAATAACAAAAACGATGACGGTGTGCTTGAGGACGTCGGCGAAGGCATTGATAACGGCGTGCGGGATGTGGTAGACGGTGCAGAGGATGCCGTAGACGGTAATAGCAATAATGGCAACACAAACAATAATACTACAACGAACAACGGCAGTACAGCAAACGGAAACGGTACAACAAGATAATTTTTGAGAGGGAGGTCCGAAAGGAACACTTCCTCTTTTTATGCCGCTATGGTATAATCTATAACCATACGTTGAAAAAGATTTTATTAGAAAGAGGGAGAGAAGAGTGAAGTTTCGGCCATGCATTGATATACATAATGGAAAAGTAAAACAGATTGTAGGCGGAAGTCTGAAAGATGAGGGAGATACAGCGGATGTCAATTTTACATCAGAATGCGGCGCGCAGTTCTATGCAGAGTTGTATAAAAGAGACGGGTTGAAAGGAGGGCACATCATTCTTCTCAATCCGTCAGAATCCGCATATTATGATGCGACAAGGAAACAGGCTTTAGAGGCGTTGGAGGCGTATCCGGGGGGACTTCAGATTGGGGGCGGGATAACTGCAGAAAATGCATCTCAATATATTAAAGCGGGAGCAAGCCATGTGATAGTCACTTCTTATATTTTCCAAAACGGAGGAATATTGTGGGACAACCTTGAGGAATTAAGAAACGCAGTGGGCAGAGAGCATATCGTGATAGACTTAAGCTGCCGCAGGCGAGGGAACGATTATTATATTGTGACGGACAGATGGCAGAATTTCACGGACGTAAAATTAAACAATGCTGCGTTGGACAAGCTTTCGCTATACTGCAGCGAGTTTCTTGTACATGGAGTCGACGTGGAAGGAAAGGCCTCCGGTATAGAGAGAGAGCTGGTTCGGATGCTGGGCCGGTGGAGCGGAATTCCGGTAACGTATGCAGGAGGAATCGGAAGCATGGATGATTTGGAGGAATTTGAAAGGCTAAGCGGCGGTCAGGTGGACTTTACGATCGGAAGTGCGTTGGATTTATTCGGGGGCTGTATTTCCTATAAAGACATTTGTAGGAGAAAGTAGTTGAACTGGCGGATAGTTGGTGATAAAATGGGAGTGGATTATTGAATTTGCGAACAAGGAGAATAGCATGGGTTTATTAGAGAAAATTTTTGGTACACACAGCCAAAATGAATTGAAACGTATTTATCCGGTTGCAGACCATATTGAGGCTTTGGAACCGCAGATGCAGAAGCTGTCGGATACAGAGCTGAGAGATAAAACGAAAGAATTTAAAGAAAGACTTGCAAAAGGGGAAACGCTGGATGACATTCTGCCGGAGGCATTTGCCGTGGTTCGTGAAGCTGCGGTGCGTACGCTTCATACAAGACACTTTCGTGTACAGTTGATCGGTGGAATTATTCTTCATCAGGGGCGAATTGCCGAGATGAAAACCGGTGAAGGTAAGACTCTTACCTCAACACTTTCGGCGTACTTGAATGCCTTGGAGGGAAAGGGAGTTCACATCGTTACCGTCAACGATTATCTGGCAAAGCGTGATGCGGAGTGGATGGGACAGGTGCACGAGTTCCTGGGTCTTACAGTGGGTGTGGTACTGAATTCCATGAATAACGATGAACGCCGCGAGGCTTATAATTGTGACATTACATATGTGACAAATAATGAGCTTGGCTTTGACTATCTGAGAGATAACATGGTGATTTACAAGGAACAGCTTGTACAGAGGGGACTTCATTATGCAGTAATTGATGAGGTTGACTCGGTGTTGATCGATGAGGCGAGAACGCCGCTCATTATCTCGGGACAGAGCGGAAAGTCTACAAAATTGTACGAGATGAGCGACGTGCTGGCAAGACAGCTTCAAAGAGGAGAGGCAAGCGGTGAATTTTCTAAAATGAATGCAATCATGGGCGAGGATATTCAGGAAACCGGCGATTATATTGTAAACGAGAAGGAAAAGAACGTTAGCCTAACGGAAGAAGGTGTGAAGAAAGTAGAGAAGTTCTTTCATCTTGAAAATCTTGCAGACCCGGAAAACCTTGAGTACCAGCACAATATCGTGCTTGCACTGAGGGCTCATAACCTGATGTTTAAGGATCAGGATTATGTTGTGACGCCGGAAGGCGAGGTTGTTATTGTTGATGAATTTACCGGACGTATTATGCCGGGACGCCGTTATTCCGACGGTCTTCATCAGGCGATTGAAGCGAAGGAACATGTAAATGTAAGGCGGGAGAGTAAAACACTTGCCACAATTACTTTCCAAAATCTGTTTAATAAATACGACAAGAAAAGCGGTATGACCGGTACGGCTCTTACTGAGGAGAACGAGTTCCGTGATATTTACGGAATGGATGTTATTGAAGTTCCGACGAATGTTCCGATTCAGAGAATGGATATGGACGACGCGGTTTATAAAACGCAGGCAGAGAAATTCAAGGCTGTTGTAGAAGAGGTAGAGGCGGCGCATAAAAAGGGACAGCCTGTTCTTGTAGGAACAATTACCATTGAGACGTCCGAGCTTTTGAGCAGGATGCTGAAAAAGCAGGGGATACCGCATAATGTATTGAACGCGAAGTTTCATGAGATGGAGGCGGAAATTGTTGCACAGGCAGGTCAGCATGGCGCTGTAACAATTGCCACGAACATGGCGGGACGTGGTACGGACATTAAGCTTGACGATGCCGCAAGGGAAGCGGGCGGACTTAAAATCATTGGTACAGAGCGTCATGAATCAAGACGTATTGACAATCAGCTCCGCGGGCGTTCTGGACGTCAGGGGGATCCGGGAGAATCAAGATTTTACATTTCCTTGGAGGACGACCTGATGCGGCTGTTCGGTTCAGAGAGGATGATGGCAGTATTTAATGCAATGGGTGTTCAGGACGGAGAACAGATTGAGCATAAGATGCTTTCCAATGCTATTGAAAAAGCACAGAAGAAGATTGAGAATAATAACTTTGGAATCAGAAAGAACCTGCTGGAATACGATCAGGTTATGAATGAACAAAGAGAGATTATTTATGAGGAGAGACGGCGTGTTTTGGACGGGGAGAGCATGAGAGATTCCATTTACCATATGATTACAGAGCATGTGGAAAATGTAGTAGACGCATGTATTTCTCCTGACCTCGAGCCTGAGGAATGGGAACTCGGTTCATTGGAGACGCAGTTACGTCAGGCGATTCCGATAGAGTTTGTGACAGCGGAGGAAGTGAAGAATATGCAGCAGATAGAATTGAAGCATATTCTTAAAGGAAGAGCCGTCAAAGCATATGAAGCAAAAGAGGCGGAGTTCCCGGAGGCGGAGCAGCTTCGTGAGATAGAAAGAGTTGTTCTTCTGAAGGTAATCGATGCGAAGTGGATGGATCATATTGATGATATGGAGCAGCTTCGTCAGGGAATCGGACTTCAGGCATATGGACAACGAGATCCGCTTGTTGAATACAAGATGCTTGGCTATGATATGTTCGGAGCGATGACCAATGCCATTGCGGCGGATACGGTACGTCTTCTGTTCCATATCCGGATCGAGCAGAAAATAGAGAGGGAGCAGGTAGCGAAGGTTACTGGTACAAATAAAGACACTACTGCCGTGAATGCTCCGAAGAAACGTGAAGAGAAGAAAATATATCCGAACGATCCGTGCCCATGCGGAAGCGGTAAGAAATATAAACAGTGTTGTGGGCGTAAATAAAATATAAAGAGGTGAGACTGTGGTTGAATTAGATCAGTTCAGAAGTATTATGAACTCGTATGAAGAACCATTAAAAGAACTGAGGGATTCACTTTGACCTGCCGGGTAAAAGGGAACGAATAAAAGAATTACAGAGGAAAAGCGAGGAACCAGGATTTTGGGAGAACGGAGAGCTTTCCCAAAAGGTGATGCGAAGCATCAAAGGGCATCAAAGTATTGTGGACACCGCCGAAGCATTGTTTGCTGAATACGAAGATATCGGAATGTTGATTGAAATGACCTATGAGGAAGATGATGAGAGTATGACAGGCGAACTGCGGAGAGAAATCCGGCGGTTTGAGAGGGATTTTGAGGAACTTCGGATCAGCACGCTGCTATCAGGACCTTATGATAAAGATAATGCGATCGTAACGCTTCATGCAGGGGCGGGAGGGACCGACTCCTGCGACTGGGCGGTTATGCTTTACCGGATGTATAATCGGTGGGCGGAGAAAAAAGGATTTTCAGTTACTGTGCTGGATTATGTGGATGGAGATATCACAGGAATTAAGGCTGTTACTTTTCAAGTGAATGGAGAAAATGCATATGGGTATCTGCAGTCGGAAAAGGGAGTACACAGGCTTGTGAGAATCTCGCCTTTCAATTCGGCGGGGAAAAGACAGACATCGTTTGTATCATGCGACGTAATCCCGGACATTGAGGATGATATTGATATTGAGATTAACGAGGATGAATTGAAGGTGGACACTTATAGGGCAAGCGGCGCGGGAGGACAGCATGTGAATAAAACCTCTTCGGCAATCCGTATTACACACCTTCCAACAGGCATTGTAGTGCAGTGTCAAAACGAACGGTCGCAGCATTTTAACCGTGATAAGGCAATGCAGATGCTGAAGGCGAAGCTGTATCTTTTGAAGCAGCAGGAGCAGGCGGAGAAGATGTCCGGCATTCGCGGGGAAGTGAAGGAAATAGGCTTTGGAAGCCAAATTCGTTCATATGTTATGCATCCATATACAATGGTGAAGGATCATCGGACAAATGTGGAAAACGGAAATGCTGCTGCCGTGCTTGACGGAGATATTGATATGTTCGTTAATGCGTATCTGAAAAAGCGTAATGGGGATGAAAATGAATAAGACAGACCGGAGGAAAAGCGGTATGGATAATACAAAGTATTATGTTGTGAAGAAAAAAGCGGTTCCGGGGGTTCTTTTGAAAGTCGTGGAAACGAAGAGACTGCTTGCCTCCGAGCGGGCAATGACGATTCAGGAAGCGACAGAGAAGGTGGGAATCAGCCGCAGTTCTTTCTACAAGTATAAAGACGATATTTTTCCGTTTCATGAAAATGAAAAAGGTCAGACGGTTACTTTAGTTATTCAGATGGATGATATTCCGGGACTTTTGGCAGAAATTCTTCAGGAAGTTGCAGAATACCGGGCGAATATTCTGACGATTCATCAGAGTATTCCGCTGAACGGAGTGGCAACGTTGACGTTGAGTGTAGAAATTCTTTCTACCACAGGGAACATATCGGAGATGGTGAATGAAATAGAGAACAATAAAGGCGTGCAATATTTGAAAATTGTAGGCAGGGAGTGATAAAATGGCAAAAATTGCAGTGTTAGGATATGGAACAGTTGGTTCTGGCGTAGTCGATGTAATTCATATGAACGGCAGCGCCATCAACAAACGTGCGGGAGAAGAGATTTCAATTAAATATGTACTTGATTTAAGAGAGTTTCCGGGAACTCCGGCGGAGAATCTGATTATACATGATTTTGAACAAATTGTGTCAGATGAAGAAGTAGATGTTGTTGTAGAAGTGATGGGCGGTATTGAACCTGCTCATACATTCGTAAAGCGGTCTCTTGAGGCAGGGAAAAGCGTGGTGACTTCTAACAAAGCCCTTGTGGCAAAGTGGGGGTCAGAGCTTCTTGCAGTTGCAGAGGCGAACAACGTGAATTTTCTATTTGAGGCAAGCGTAGGGGGAGGTATTCCGATTATCCGCTCCCTGAATCATGCGCTGACAGCCGATGAGATTGAAGAAATCACAGGTATATTAAACGGAACCACAAATTATATGATGACGAAAATGTTCTATGAGGGAGCCGATTATGAGGAGGTTCTGAAAGAAGCACAGGAACATGGTTATGCGGAGAGGAACCCGGAAGCAGATGTGGAAGGGTACGATGCATGCAGGAAGATTGCAATTCTTTCTTCTATTATCTCAGGAAGATATGTAGACTTCGAGGACATTTATACAGAAGGTATTACAAAAGTTACAAGTACGGATATGAAGTATGCGAAAAAGCTTGGCATGACGATAAAGCTTCTTGCTTCTGTCAAAAGGGATCAAGATAAGCTTGGCGCAATTGTTGCGCCGTGTCTTTTAAGCGCCTCTCACCCTCTGTACAGCATAGACAGCGTATTTAATGCCGTGTTTGTAAGAGGGAATGCCTTGGGAGACGCAATGTTCTATGGAAGCGGCGCAGGCAAGCTTCCGACGGCCAGCGCAGTGGCTGCCGATATTGTAGACGCAGTTAAAAATGCGGACAAGAATGTAATGGCTTCATGGACAACTCCAAAGCTGACATTGGAGGACAGGGCGGATACGGAAAAGAAATTTTTCGTGAGAATGTCAGGGGATTTAGATGAATGGCTGCCTAAGGTTGAGAAAGCATTCGGCGAGGTTACGACGGCAGCGCCGGACGACGTAACGGGAGAGTTTGGATTTGTAACCGGGAAAATAAAGGAAGGCTTTTATGAGGAAAAAGCCGCCGGATTCCCGAATATTCTACAAATGCTCCGCGTGGAAGAATAAGAAAAAATGCATATAATAAAGCGACGGTAAAGATAGGCAGAGAACAGGAGGAAACTATGCTATTTGTAAAAAAATTCGGTGGAAGTTCGGTGGCGGATAAAGAAAGAATTTTTAATGTGGCGAAGCGGTGTATTGAAGACTACCGGCAGGGACATGATGTTGTAGTTGTACTTTCGGCGATGGGGGATACCACGGATGAGCTTCTCGCAAAGGCGGAAGAAATAAACCCAAGGGCGGCAAAGAGGGAGATGGATATGCTTCTGACGACAGGCGAACAGGTTTCGGTATCGCTTATGGCGATGGCAATTCAGTCTTTGGGTGTGCCGGCGATTTCGCTGAACGCATTTCAGGTATCCATGCAGTCTACTTCCAAATATGGGAATGCACGTTTTAAACGTATTGATACAGACCGTATTCTACATGAGTTGGAAAGCAGAAAAATCGTAATTGTAACAGGGTTTCAGGGCGTTAATAAATATGACGACTATACAACTTTGGGACGGGGCGGTTCAGATACAACAGCGGTCGCATTGGCATCGGTTCTTCACGCGGACGTCTGCGAGATATTTACGGATGTGGAAGGTGTTTACACTGCCGATCCGAGAGTAGTGAAGAACGCAAGAAAGCTGAAAGCAATTACATATGATGAGATGTTGGAACTTGCCACATTAGGTGCGAAGGTGCTTCATAACCGTTCGGTGGAGATGGCAAAGAAATATGGAGTGACATTGATTGTGCGTTCCAGTCTGAACAATGAAGAAGGAACGGTAGTGAAGGAGGTAGTGAAAATGGAAAAGATGCTGATAACAGGTGTGGCAGCCGATAAAAATACAGCCAGAATCTCAGTAATCGGAGTAAAAGACGAGCCGGGAATTGCATTTAGAATATTCCATACTTTGGCGAGAAATAATATCAACGTAGATATCATTCTGCAGTCGGTGGGAAGACAGGGGACCAAGGATATTTCCTTTACAGTGTCTCAGGATGATTTGAAAGCGGCTTTGGAGTTATTGGAAGAGAAGAAAGAGGTTCTGACCATTCAGGATATCGCATATAACGAGAAGGTTGCCAAGATTTCAGTAGTAGGCGCCGGAATGATGAGTAATCCGGGTGTGGCTGCAAAAATGTTTGAGTCATTATATAATTCCAGAATTAATATCAGCATGATTTCTACATCTGAAATCAGAATTACAGTGCTTGTAGATGAAAAGGAAACAGACAGGGCGTTGAATGCAGTTCATGAAGGATTTGAATTGGCAGAATAATACTGAGACGGGAGCCGGCCTGCAGGACGGCTTCCGTTTTTCCGCTTCATAGGTAATTTTCCATACTTTAAAGCTTGCTCAAATTTGAATTGTGGTATTGTGGTGAAAATGTCACATCTTCTCCAAACCATTCAGGAGGAGTAAAACGGTTTGCTGTTTCTTCATCAGGGAACTCGACTTCCGCCAGCAAAAGCGGTGCAAGATCACCCTCGAAAATATCAAGCTCGATGGTCAGCGTGTCATTGCAGGGAATCATATACCTCTTCTTGCGAATCAGCCGCCCGTCAGTCTTAGTTTTCATGTGCTCGTATGCTTCACGGTTCAGTGGAAGATTACACTCTTCCCGTACCATAAGTCCCTTTGATTTGTATGTCAGTTCATATTTGTCGTTATCCTTTCTTATGCGGATGACGGGATTCGTACAGAGATATCCCTGCTCAAGCGTTCTATAAGGATAAGTATTCAGATTATCCGGTAATTTCTCGATTAGATATTTGCGTTCTATTTCCATTTTTACCTCCATTACTTCTGATTTGCATTTCTAATATAATACCACGATCACACTCACGTTTCTATCAAATTTTATTAAATTTCTTCCTCCCTCCGCTTAGTTTTGCTTTGTTGTCTGTTGTGCTGTCGGTTCTTTGCCAATACTGTCACACTCGGCTTGCAAGGATCTCAAAGCTGTCTATCTTCCTTGTAGTGATGAATTTTTCAGCATTGTCGGCTGATTGCAAGGCGGTTATATCAGATATTACATTAAAATTTACAACTGCAAAACATTAATTATCAGTAACCATGCCAAACCATAGTATGTAACGACTGCAACAAGGTCATTGATTGTTGTAATCAGCGGACCGGACGCTACGGCAGGATCAACTTTCAGTTTCTTAAACATAAGCGGAATCAATGTTCCCGACAGACTCGAAAGTATCATTGCCAAAAGTAGTGCGATGCCTGTGCAGGCTGATATAGCAAACGCTACGGTTACTGCTTGATTCTTTAATGCAACTAAATACAAGCCGATAAATACAAAGGATAATATACCAAGTATCAAGCCGTTGACAAAACCTACACGAGCTTCTTTTGTGGCCAAGAAAAGTTTTTGCTTTCCACAAATATTTTCGTCCATAAGAATACGTATGGTAACGGCAAGCGACTGTGTTCCCACATTTCCCGCCATGTCAAGAATAAGCGACTGGAAAGCGATAATCAGCGGCAGCTGTGCTACAACTCCTTCAAATATACTTACAACACTGGAAACGACCATTCCTAACCCAAGCAGAATAACCAACCAAGGCAACCGCTTTTTGATACTTTCTTTCAAAGGTTCATTTAAATCTTCTTCTGCGGATAAACCAGCCAGCTTTGCATAATCTTCACCCATCTCATCGTCAACAAGTTCCATGATGTCCTGAGAGGTCAGTACACCTATGAGCTTGTTATCTGAGTCTAAAACGGGAATCGAATCCTCTGAATAATCCTTGATACGACCAAGACAATCATCAATTTGCTCATTGGCATAAACATAAGGATATGATGTCGTAACAATCGCATCAAGTTGTGTACCGTCACGTGCAATGATCAGGTCTTTTAGGTCGATCGCTCCAAGAAAAGCTTCATTTTCATCAAGAACATAAATGGTAGAAATATTATCGTTATCTGCTGCTTGCTCAATCAGCGAATGCATTGCTTGCCGTACACCGATTCCAAAGCGAACAGCAACATAGTTTGTAGTCATTTTGCTGCCGATTTCATCTTCACCAAAAGAATTGAGCAGTAAAATTTGATGTTTGAGTTCATCACCCAATAATTCAATTACCGTTGTACGGTCTGCTTTATCCATTTGGCGAAGGCATTCTGACAGTTCGGTAATTTCAAATTGAGAGAGCACGTTGATTCTTTTTTGAATACTTATCTCTCCCATATATTCTATTTTGTTTTCGGCATACTCAAGTATGTCTGCGAGAGTTTTCGCGCTCAAAACATGATATAGTCTGCTGCGCTCTTCTAGACTAAGCAGTTCTAATGCGACTGCAATATCCTTTTCATGGTATGCAAGTATACGTTCCTGTTTGACTTTGGGAGTTAGGTTACTGCGGAGAACCTCAACAATCTCTGCTTTGTAATCGGGATGTTGCATCATTTCGATAACTTCATTCTGAACATTGTCTTTTACATTCATTGAATTTTCCTCCTTTACTCGTTGGACTTACATATTGCAAGCCACTGATTGAAAGGTGGGTGCAAAAAAGGCATAAAAATACCATTGTCGCTCATAAACCTTACAATTCTGCACTCGACCTGTCAATGCAGTATGGTTTTAGAATCAGACAATGGTCTTTACATATGGACACAACAAACGCCACTACAGATTACGGACATGACTGTAGCAATACATATTATGCCTATATATGAAAACCTTGTCCATACTTTGACTACTACTGTCGTCCATAATTCCACCTCGCTTATTAGAATATTTACAAGAATTATATGAAATTGAAATGCTTTTTACATTATAACAAAAACCTAGGGTAAGTCAATAATAGTCGTGCATAAGATAGCGCAAATTTATTGATTTCCAAATTACTTTATCGTTATACTTAAAGTATATAGAAAAAGGTTAAAATTTTTAAAGTTTATAAAATATTCAGTATAAGTGTGATATAATTCTTAAGGAAAGTATCAGATTCAGAGCAGCAGCAAAAAGAACAG
>CANAZK010000090.1 GCA_947366105.1 uncultured Lachnospiraceae bacterium
CCCCCCACCCCCCCCCCCCCCCCCCCCCCCCCCCCCCCCCCCCCCCCACCCCACCCACCAACATACACCCCCCCACACCAACCCCCCATCGTCGCCCCAATTACAAGTCTCGTACAGAGAATTAAGTTCATCTTTCTTTTCCTTTCTTTGAGCTTGGAACATCTGCAGCATCTCTAAATAAAAATCTTCCTCGCCGCAGCAGAAATCCAGCCCCATTTTTACGTTAATGCCGGCCTGTACCAAAGAATCGTAGTGCAAAGCCCCCCCGTCTGCCCTGCCGCCCGTATCTTCCTGCAGAATCTCTCCCGCCGCATATCCCGGCTCTTTCGGCTGGTCATGCCTGGTTTCCGGCTTAGTTCTTTCTACAGAGACATTTTCAACCGCAGACTCCGCTTCATTCGGCAGACTGTCTTCGGACACAGGTTCCTCACTGTAGTGTATACAGCGTTTTGGCAATATCCTGCGCAGCACTCTTTCCAAAACTGCTCGTTCGATAGGCTTCGGTATAAATTCAGCAAATCCTTCACTGCGGAACATCTCTCTTGCCCCACTGATAGTATTTGCAGTCAAAGCTACTATCGGAAGTTCTTCATAAATTCCATTGTTAATCTCGCGAATGCGCCTCAGTGTTTCCACACCGTCAAAGCCAGGCATCATATGATCCAAGAAAATAATATCATAGGAATTGCTCTTACACCGTTCTACTGCTTCTTTTCCGCCTAAGCAAGTTTCTACCTCTATCCCGTAACTGCCCAAAACCCCTTTGGCAACCACAAGATTCATCTCTTCATCATCTACGGCCAAAACCTTGACGCCTACACAAGAAAACGGTCTTCTTCCTGCTGCCTGAGCTTCTTCAAAACCATTTTCACCCACTTCGCCATTGAGTACATTTACGACGGAAAGAGCAAAAAACGGTTTGCGGATTATAAGCATCCTGCTCTCCCTGCTCAGCGTAAAATCTTTTTCCGCAATGACTATTACGGGAAGTTTTTCTGCCAGTTCTTCATAATAAGAACTATTTTCCTCATATTCGCTCTGTACAATAAATACATGAGTCACCGCATGACTGCGCTGCAGTTTAAGAAGCCCCTCAAAACTATGGGTCTGATAACCCTTAATGTCAAGTCCCTCCATCAAATGCAGAATCAGCCTGTCATAATATCTCCTGACACCATCACAGCTATATTTCTCCGGCCGGAAATAGCAGGCAATAAGAATTTCATCTGCATTCGTAAGCTCCATGCTCGGCGTTTCATCCGCCACACCTTGAGGAATGGCAATATGTACCTGAAGTCCACCCTGGGTTCCGCTTTCAAAATGAAGAAATCCTCCCATAGCGTGAAGAATACCTTGGGCAATAGGAATTCCAAGTCCCAAACCACCCGTAAAACGCCTGCTTCCAGAATCAGCCTGATAAAAATCTTCATACACCTGTGTAAGCTGGGAATCTGTCATGCCGATACCTGTATCATTGATATCTATAAGCAAATTAACCCCGTAACTCTCCCGCCGGAAATCAATACATACATTAATACCGCCCTTTTCGGTAAACTTGATAGAATTCTCCAACAGAATTTTTAATACCTGAGATATCTTCTCTGCATCTCCAATGAGAAACGAAGGTACCCTCGGGTTAATATCAAACACCATCTCCAACTGATGACCGCCTGTATGCATTGCCATCATTGTCATAACGTCGTTTAACACCGAGGTTATCATGTACTCTTCCTTTGCAGGAGTCAGCGTTCCCTCTACGATCTCCGTATAATCAAGCATATTATTAATCTGGCTGGACAGACGCTTGCCAGCCAACTGTATTGAATGCATATCTTCCCGGATTTCAGAAGAAATGTCCTTCTCCAGTATAACCTCGCTTAGCCCGATTACCATATTAATTGGAGTACGAAGTTCGTGAGACACATTTGACAGAAATACAGCGTTCTGCCTCCCCGCCGTCTCCAATTCTACAAACACTCTGTCGTAATACCGCCTTGCCTCTCTCCGCCTGGCGATCTTATATCTCGCGATTGCCGCCGAGCCTGCCGTCACCGCGGTTCCAAGCACAATGCGGATTACGCCATACATCTCGATGTCGCTGTCAATCGTATGCAGATACAAGACATGATACAACAACTCCGTCATATACAAACCAATTATCACATACAGCAGCATCCTCCTGTCAAGTATGGAAAGAACAATAATCACCATGCATGCCACGACGGGTATCTCGAAAAGGCTGGCTCTATGCACTCCGAAGAAAAAGAATTCCAACAGTAACACGATGGCACATAGATTTTCATAAAGAGCCGCCGAGCCAATCCTTCCAATATGCAGGCACCACACGCTGAAATTGAGAACTACAAGCAACAGAACCATCCACAGCTCCCATGACATAGCTATTGTAATAAAAGCCAACATTGTACTGAATATACTGACAATACTGGCTAGAAGCAGATGTCTGCTTGTCTGTCCGTCTTCTCTCATTTCACCTCAAACTCCTTTGCAACCCGTTTCAGCAATTCCTGCGGGTAAAATGGTTTTTTCAGGTAATTAGCCGCCCCCCAGGTTGATTGCGCGTAATACGTCGTCTTCAGATCCCGATGCAGTAAGGAAAATCACAGGAATCTTAATAGGAAACTCGTTTATGTGCTCAAAGGTCTCAATTCCATCCATCCCCGGCATCGCAATATCCAAAAGAATCAAATCAAACTCTTCGCTTTTAATCTTGTCAAGCGCCTCTACTCCCGACTCGGCGAGAAATACATCATAATATCTCTCCAAAATTTTCTTTGTCCTCAGCAGATTTATTTTATCATCATCCACTACTAAAATACGTTTTTGCATATAACTGCCTCCCTATCCACTCTTTGGAGACTAAAAAAGTCTCTATAAGGTTTGTTCTAAAACAATATGGGGTAGAAAATCAAGTGGAGACTTAGGTTATTTTTATTTTTTCTCACTTTTTATACCCATCTATAAACTATGTATTTGTCTTATCAATGAAATATTCTAAAATTTTGAAAAATCAAAATTGACGTCATCATTCTTATCATATATTTTGCTGAACCAATCAAATTTAAATAGCTCGTTCCAACCTTCCTCTCGTCCATAATTACCGGAACCTCCGCTACCTTAGCTCCGTTTTTCATCAAATGTGAAATTGTATCAGGCTCAGGACCATAATTAAGATTATGTACAAATTCCTTTATCATCTTGCTGGAGAACATTCTCATTCCCGACGTGGGATCAGCAATTCGGACTCCTGTTGTTATCTTAATCGCCGTTGTTATCATCCGGCTTCCTATCATACGCAGGGACCAATCCTTTTTCCCGTTCACAAATCTGGAACCTATCACAATGTCATAACCCTTTTCTATTTCTTCTAATATGACAGATATGAACTCTGCCCGATGCTGCCCGTCTGCGTCAAACTGGACTGCATACTGATATCCCATCTGATATGCATATTTAAGTCCCGCCCGAAAAGCCTCCGCCAGTCCTAAATTAACCGGAAGGTCAAGCAGCTTATAGTGGTTTTCACGGCATATTTCTGCTGTTTTGTCCTTAGAGCCGTCATTGACAACCACATAATCATACTGAGGATACTCATTGATAATACGTGTTATGACTTTCTCTATATTTTCTTCCTCATTGTAGGCAGGAATTACTATCAGCAGTTTCCTCATATTTTCTCCTATCGTTTTCTCCATTTCACACGAAATCATGTCTCATCTTCACATCCCTTATGCATCGTCCTTTTATATTTCAGCCTGCTTGTTCGCTTTTCCGTCCCAAGACCGCTAAGTATTACAATTCCCCACGCCAAAACCTTGTAAGCCCTTAGACAAAACAAGACAGAGGCGGCGTGAACAAGAATCCTCCAAAAAACAGCCCGAATCCCATTTACATATTTCCCTCCTGCCAAATACGGCAGCATTCTTCTTACCAACGGATGCCTGCCATAGGACTTCAGCAGTTCTGCCGTTGCTTTAATCCCCATTCCTCTCGTTCTGCCGGGCTGCAGCAGGGACTGCCTGCCTATGGAAAATATCCCGCAGAACAAATGAAAGACCAAAAGATCTTTATAGTCATCTTGAATTCCACGCTCTTCAAGAAAATACCAAAAGCTTTCCGCAACATAGAGCCAGGCTTTTGCCATATCCTCCACATTATATTTGTACCGGTCTGTAGCAGAACCTTCTGTGACCCGGTATAGGTACACACTTTCATGGATAAAACTATAAACCGGTTCATAAGTGCAGCACATCATATTATAAAGCTTATCCTCCATAACCCGGTATTCCATGTGTTTTATATGATTGGTTCTTAAAAAGGACGCCCGGTAAAGCTTTCCCCAGTCTGAAATCAGATGGTTCTCTGTCAGAAAGCCCTTGAACCGGAAATCCACCGTCCGAGCATACTTGCCGCCCTTTAAATGGTGCCGATGAATCTTACTGAATCCCGAAACGTTAAACCGACGAAAATTTCCCGTCACAATATCTGCCTGTTCTTCTTCCGCCTTTTCCACCAGCTTCCGAACCGCACATTTACCGTCCAAACAGTCGTCCGAATCCACAAACATAAGATATTCCCCGCACGCAATTTCCATTCCCCGGTTTCTAGCCGCGCCTGCTCCCTGATTTTCCTGATGGATCACCCGAATATTTTCATATTTTCCAGAATAATCATCACAGATAGCAGGACAAAGATCAGGGGAACCGTCATCCACAAAAATCACTTCTATATTTTGATAATCCTGTCTCAGCACACTGGCAATACACTCCTCCAGATACCTCTCCGCTTTATATACGGAAATAATTACGCTGACCAGGGGGAACTTCCTGTCACTCAGCATCTTTTTCACCCCTCCGCCACTTTTTGAGCCTTAAAATCAGATTCCCGGCAAAAATATAAGCCGTTCTTTCTACAAACTCCCGAAATGTTATTCCGCCGTTTTTCACCATAAAAACCACGTCGGCGGCGGCCTTCCATTTCTTTCCATATTTCAGTTCTACGCCGTACCGAATTCTTGCTTTCCCACATTCTACACGCTGTTTTTCCTCTCTATCCGTAATTCCGCAAATTCCTGCAAGCGTGTCAATCAGCTTTTGAAATTCTTCGCATCTTTTCCACTCCTGTTCTTCAGTCCGGGGAGCGCGGGACGAGCTTCCCGGTCTTACATACACCCTGTACAGCTCCTCCTGTATTGTGGGACAGGGGTATCGATAAAGAAAAGGCAGGAGCATCTGAAGATTCTGACCTACAACGCTGTCCGGAATTCTCCTCTTTGGATAGATTTCAAAAAAGCGTTCTGTCCGGAACATATAACATCCGCAGCAGACAAAGGTTTCTGAGTTAAGGACAGAGAAAAACAGATTTTCATTTGTAAGGTTCCCTCTTCTTTCATCCGCCCGGGTCCTCTCCCCCGTTTCTTCCGAAACATAATACCCAAGGGAGCGGACACACTGGTAATCCGGATGTGCCTGCAGAAATTCCACCCTTCTTTTCACGGATTCTTTTTCCAAAACATCATCCCCGTCGGGCCAAATCAGAAATTCCCCGGTTACAAAGGGCAATCCCCGGTTCAGTCCGGCTGCCGCGCTTCCGCCGCCGGTAACGATATTGTATTTTATCCCTTTATCCTTGAATCTTTCTTTATAACTTTCTGCAAGCATAAGAGTTCCGTCTGTGGAGCCGCCGTCTACTAAAATCATTTCCAATTCTCCGTATGACTGCCCCAAAACAGAATCCAGCATTCTGGAAAGATAGCTTTCACCATTATATACAGGCGTCACGATTGACACTCTGTTTTTCACAAATGTCCCTGTCATTTCCCTTCTCCCCGCCTCTGCATATTTTTACCGGATTTTCACCAACTTTTTATCCTCTATCTTATAAACAAACTCGCACGCCTCGGCCAAGTTCAAATGATGGGTAACGAGCAGTATCGTCTTATTTCCATCCATCCGGCAAATATCCTTCATCACCGCTTGTTCTGTTTCTACATCCAAAGCCGCCATTGCTTCATCCATAATCAAAAGCTCAAATTCTTTATATAACGCCCTGGCGAGAGCAATGCGCTGACGCTGCCCGCCGGACAACGCTGTTCCATTTTCGCCGATCACTGTATCGATTCCGTCCGGCATTTCTTTTACATCCTCCCAAATCTGAGCTCTCTTTAAGCAGGAAATAATGCGCTCCTCATTTTCCTCTTCCGTCATGAATACCACATTGTTTCGGACCGTATCCCCATTCAAATACACAGTCTGAGGAATATAACTAACTACACTTCCAAGATCCGCCTTACATAACCCTTCCGCATCTCTTCCCTCTATCAGATCAAAATCGTCATACCAAATATGACCGGACTGCGCAGACAATAGTCCAAGAACCAAATCCAGAAAAGTGGTCTTTCCTATACCCGAGCTCCCGATAATTGCCGTGGAATGTCCCACAGGTATCTCCGCAGACGCATCTTTGAAAATTTCTTTACCATTTGGATATTCGAAAGTTAGATTTTCAATCCATAAACCTTTCTTAAAAGTAACCTGTTTCCTACGAAACTGCTGTTCCTCCTTTTCTTGTTCTTTTAGTTCATAATATCGTTTCATATTTGCATAAAAAATATCAAAATTTTTCTTCCCGAACTGAATTCGGTTGGATTCCGATGTAAACAAGACCACATTGGGGAAAATCTGAATCAGTATCGTAATGCAGATAATAATGTCCGCCCAAAAAAGGGACAAATCAATTCCCGTCGCCAGTATAAACGCCAGCAGAAAAAATATCCCTGACTGTATCATACTCTGGGACAAAACTCCCATACGTTCTGTCATAAAGGTATAATCTTTCTGCACCTGCACATGTTCCCTGCTTACCCGCTTATATTTATTTAGGAGATTAGCCGCCCTGGAGTCCATCTTTATTTCTTTATAGGAACCATATGCGGTAGATACAAGGGAGGCAACTCTGACATCTCCCTTTCGCTTCTTCTCTCCATAATGCAGAATACGTCTGCGGCAATATGTAAACAGCAGCATAACAATCATCATTATAAAAAAGCATACCGCCGCACCCATCCAGTGAGCCTCATATCCGGCAAGTAGAAAATATCCGAAAAATGTAATCACTCGCGCAGACCTGTTTATGAATGTAACCATCATGTCCGCACACGTTTCCGTATCCGTCCGGACTCCCGTAAGCTGCTGCATCACACTCTTTTGATTATGCTCTAATAATTCCTCTTTACTGTATAACTCATAAATTTTTACCGACCAGGCGTGCGCAATATTTTTCAAAAAATTATTTGACGTCTTTTTCTTTAACAAATCATAAAAACCTTTTATCAAAAATATAATGCCAAGAAAAGCAACCTGCATAAACAAATCCTGAGAAACCTTCGGTTCAGATAGTCTGCCCAAAACCAAAATAAGGAAAAAGACACTAATCCAATCCACAATAGGACTGAATATACTGAACGCCACACATAAATACAATTCCTTCTTTTCTTTTTTCTCTAAAAGTCCTATTAAACACCGAAACATCTTTCTGTCTTTTTTCTGTTCCTGCCATAACCTTTGTGTACTCATAATTACTCCGTATTCTCATTAATAAATTTTTTAGAAACCGCTCTTTCCCGTTCCATGTATTTTCTCGTCTTCTGCCAGTCAATTTTCTCCCACATTTTGTGTTCAAAATCTTTCTCTCCATCATTGACAAGACGCGTCTCCATATCTAGTTTCTTCAACAGACTTTCCATACGCTCATTTCTTTCACTATGGGCAAACACGAGAAATTGTTTTTCCATCAATATAGAAAACACCGTACCGTGAAAAGAGTTTGTAACGACACACCATGCATTTTGAACGTACCCCAAAAATTCCGCCGGTCCTCCCGACACTTTAAGCCGCACCCCGGGTTCATGCTTTAATGACACGGGCATGGACACCTGAATCACCTTTTTATGAAATGTCTCTGCCAATTCATGGATATACTCCGTCATCTGCCTATTCTCTTCCGTATCATAGAGAAGAATATAGTCTTCCTCCTCAGGCTTTCTTGCAATTCGTTCCCATTCTTCTCTATCAAGCAGCAGGGTCGGATCCAAAACATTCACCGTACTCCTATTGAGACATCTGCTCATAAAATCTGCCGCACCCTTCTCACGCAAGGATATTTCCGCAAAATTTTCCCGCACCGCTTCAATCAGTTCGGCACACTCCCGCTCCGGCAGCCGCGCGCCTCCGAAACTTGCTCCGTAAGCCACCAGCCGACACCCCTTCTTACTTTCCATTCTGCCAAGGTATGCATCGTCAAATCCAATCGTAATCTTCGGATTCCACACCTGATCGCTCCCTACAAACACACAAGAAAATTTTTCCAGTGAAATCTTTTCGGCATGTTTTACAGCGGACTCTTTCGTCAGATAATTCCGACGAAACTCACGCATATTCTTTTTCCTTTTATAAAAGGAAGCTCCTAAAAGCAAATTCCTTATAAACAGCCAACAGTTGAAATAGTACCTTAATTCTTTTCCCCTGATGGAAGCCGTAATAGGTACGATGTGATACCTTCCGGTCAAACGCAGCGGCGCATACGGAATGACTTCCGTTTCCAATCCTGATTTTTCGATAAATCGTCTTAATGCATATGTCTGAAGCATCGCTCCATAATCATCTGCCCAGTAAAATGTCAATATTCCAATCATAAAAGCCCTCTAAATTTGTATACCGCTTTCAGCAGACAGTAAAAAGGGTTATAGAGTACAGGGCAACAAAATGCCAGCCAAAATTCCACCCTCGCCGCCAAACTCAACCGTCCCCAAAGCTCCAAGCTACGCTCAGACTCAGCCCATTCTTTCAAACAGTCTGTCCGGTCCTTATCGCGCTCTTTTCTGCTTTCCATATACCAGTCTAACAATCTTCTGACAAGGACATATTCCTCTTTTACCGCGTTTGCTTCTCTCCCGCTTTTCCATTCCCTGTCACGGATATATCCCTCTGCCCGGTAGATACTTTTGTATACTGAAAGTGTCCTTATCCGGCTTGCGTTTTCCTCCCGCCGCCTATAATAATACCAGGCTGCAGGCAGGGTGCAGGCGCCTGCCCCGCCCACAATCAACTGATATATGTATTTTGTATCTTCTCCATTCGATAAGCTTTCGTCAAACCGAACTGTTCCCGCCGCATCTTTACGGATAAGTTTGCCACCTATGGACAACAGCCTTCCCGCTCCCCCGCCTCCAAAAAAGCACTGAAGCGTTTCCTTATTATCCATATAAATACAGCTTTCCGACACAGCGTTATCTCCCACACTTTTTAAATACTTTTGAAAATCTGCAGATTCTACATAGTCATAATTACATCCAACGATCTCCGCCCCGGTTCTCTCTGCCAATCCGCATAAAGTCTCCAAAAGCTTCGGATGTATCGCATCATCACTATCTAGAAAAAACAGATATTCTCCCTTCGCCTCTTGTATTCCTGCATTTCTCGCCGCCGACACCCCTTTATGTTTCTGAGACAAAAGCCGGATTCTCGAATCAGACTTCATAAATCCACGGCAAATTTCTCTCGTCTGATCCGTGGAACCATCGTCCACCAAAATCAATTCAAGATCCTTCCACGTCTGCCGCAGCACGGATTGTATGCAGAAACTGATATAGGAAGCCGACTGATAAGCCGGCACAATAATGGAAACCATTCTTTCCCTCCTTGTTTATAAACCTATGATTCCACGCCAAATCTCACGCAGAATACGGCAAATCTCATAAACCGGATAACAGCGGAATGCCAGCATATGCTGCAGCCTTGTACAAAACCCCAGTTGACCCCATAATCCGGATGCCCGCTCTGCTTTTTCCAATTCCCAAATATAGTTTTTCAAATTTTCGTTACAAGTCATATGACCTGCGGCATGCCACAATGATATCTTGCTGACAAGATCCCTCTCTCTTTGTACTGCATATGTTTCTCTGCCATATTCTTTCTCCCTGTCACGTATGTAGCAGTCACACCTGTAGATACTTTCGTATGCTTTCCGACTCTGCCGCCGGCTGGCGCTGCCGTTTCGTTTTCTGTAATAATATCCGCGGTAACGCAGTACAGCCGCATCCGCCCCCCTCTCCAAAAGCCGGTACATGTATTTCGTATCTTCTCCGTATGATAGTTCTTCGTCAAACCATAGTCCCTCTGCCTCAACCCTGCGAATCAACTTTCCCCAAATTACAGACCATGATTCTGCGCCCTTTTCAAATATAAAAGCCTCTAATGCCTCTTGATTTTTCAGATAGGAAGCGCCTCTGATTCCTCTTCTGTAATTTCTTCTGTCAAACCGCTTCCTCCCTTCGTCAAACCCTTGAGACAACATACTGTAATAACCGCAGACAGAAACTGCTGCCCGGCTTTCCTCTGAAAGTTTACATAACTGCTCCAAAAGCCCCGGATGTATTGCATCGTCACTGTCCATAAAGAACAGATACTCCCCCTTTGCCGCCCGTATTCCCGTATTTCTTGCTGCAGACACACCCCTATGTTTCTGTGTCAGCACGCGAATCCGCTGCTCCCGGGCGCCTAGACTCTCACAGATTTGTCTGCCGCCGTCTTTAGAACCATCGTCTACTAAAATCAGTTCAAAGTTAGAATAGGTCTGTCCAAGCACGGATTGAACGCAAGTCTCTATATACGGTTCAGACTGATAAACCGGAACAATCACTGAAATCAGCGGTTCTCGAGGTCTGTCGAAAAAAGACACATAATCAAAACTGTCCATATATCTTCTTTTCCAGAAACAGTCTTTGCGAAACTCCAAAACATTGCCCAGCTCTTCCTTGTCTTCAAACCCTCGAATATGAAAAGCAGATGAAAATTCCGGATAGTCCTTCTGCGTAAATACAACTTTGTTCTTATAAGGAAGCCTGTCAAATTGTTTTAAGGTTTCATAGACACATCTTTCCCTCTCGCACCCAATAATGAAAAGATTGTTCAAATCCACCCTCTGTATCCGCCTTTCCCACGCCCTGACCGCATCCTCAAAAGAATCATAATGCATAAAATAAATCTTTATGTCTCCCACCATTCCTACCGGAAAGGATATACCTTCCTCATAAGCCGGAAGAATGGGCTGTTTCAGATACCACTCCAAATTCTCCACGAAACGGATGAAGTCATCCATATTAATGAACAAATTAATGGTCGGCGAATAAAAAGGCAGCTTCAGATCCTTGTAGGCAATCGCCCCGACGCAATTGGATGCAATGATCACAGGTCTTTCATTTTTCAGCCGCAGCCTCTTCCTGCGTTTATACAATTCCCACTCCCAAGTCTTCAAGCATTCGATTAACCTCCTTATCATCCAAATCCCTCCTACCTC
>CANAZK010000091.1 GCA_947366105.1 uncultured Lachnospiraceae bacterium
CTTCGTTTCGAGGACAAGTTGGGGGATAACTGTCTTTTTTTGTGTAGACTAGGAGCAGAAAGGAGAGTGACTATGTGGAAATTAGCAGGAAGTAAAAAGTGGAACTTAAAATTATACTTCTTGTCCGAGGTTATCTGTATCAAATGATTAAACAAAATCACAATATTGTAATAGCAGCGACTGTCACAACAATCCTGTTTACCTTATTGCATGGCGGAACATTTGAAGCAGGTATTATTCCAGTATTAAATGTGCTTACCATGAGCCTCCTTATGACAATAGTCCTTGAATATAGCGGCTCCATATAGCGCCGACTATGATGCACTTTTTATGTTTTTAATAAGGAACCGCTCCTGCCCAGTAAATTCTGTTCAAAGGAAGCTGTAAGTATACTCAATAAAAGACATCAGTTAAAAACGGCTGATGTCTTTTACAGTTCTGCTTAGTTTCATTATACTAAAAAATGCATGTTATTTATAGACTTGATGTGCGGAAATTTTTTAAATATAATATAATCCTATCACTTGGAAGGAGGTTTTTTATGGATGAGAAAATAACATTCAGCCCCGGTTCTTTTTTTCATGGGACGAAAGCGGATTTGAAGACAGGGGATTTTTTGATAAAAGGATTTTTATCCAATTATGCGGATAGGACTGCAAAGTATGTTTACTTTGCAGGGACGTTGGATGCGGCTGTATGGGGTGCGGAATTGGCGGCTGGGGACGGCAGACAGAGAATCTATGTTGTGGAGCCGACGGGTGAGTTTGAAGATGACCCGAACGTGACGGACAAGAAGTTTCCCGGTAACCCGACAAAGTCTTACCGCACACAGTCACCTTTGAAGATTGTTGGCGAAGTGGTCGGTTGGAACGGACATACGCCGGAAATGCTGCAGAATATGAAAGAGAATATAGAACGGCTGGCTCGTATGGGAATTGGGGCAATCGAATAGTTTTCGTGTATTCAGTATGTGGCTATATCAGATTATGTCTTTGGGATAATCTAGGAATAAATATTGCTATTTGGCTGAAAAAAACATACAGTTCTATGGCTATTTGGTAAAATTTAAAAGATGTGTTTATAATAGAATTCTTTTCAATAAACATGATACAAAAATCTTTATGGATTATATTGGGGCTAAACAATCAATTAGCCCCAATACACATGGTGAATGAATTAAAGTAAGAAGTGGAGAGATGTAATCATGATTTCTGTTTCTATTTGTGATGATGATACAATAATGCTTCAAACTATGAAAAAAATAGTAGAAAACGAATTGCAGCATCGAAAAATAGGATTTGAGTGTAATATATATACAAGTGGAGAGGAATTTTTGAAATTAAATAAGAAAACGAAAAATGAATTGATAATCTTGGATATTGAAATGCCTGGTATATCAGGCTTAAAAATTGCGGAACATCTAAAAAATGAAGGAAGAAATAAAAATATTGTTTTTGCTACAAGTCATGAGAATTTAGTCTTCAGATCTCTACAATGTTACCCGTTTTCATTTATTAGAAAAAGTAACATTGAAATTGAAATTCCAGAAATGATAGAACAATTTTTGAAACAAAATGCCGAAAAACATTCGTATTTTGCTTTTGAGACAAAGAAATCAGCTATGTGTATACCTGTGGAGAATATTATGTATTTGACATATTGGGATCATAAGATAATTTTAGTTACTAATGAAAATAGAAAATATGAATTTCGGGGAGCAATGAAAGAATGCCTAAGTCAGCTGAAAGGAGAGCATTTTTTTAGAGCTAACAGCGGTGCTATTGTAAATCTTAAATATGGTAAGAAATTAGAGGACTCATGTATACTTATGAAAGATAATAGTAGGATTCAAATAAGTCGTGAAAGGAAAAAAGAGTGTAAACAAAGGTTTATGAAATGCTGGAGGGAGAGTATTTAGAATGATATCAGAAATTTTTATTTATTTTTGTAATTTCATACAAGCATTCTTAATCATAAATTTTCTTACTAAATTTTTTAGGGCTAAATTAGTACAACAGTTTACGATAGGAAAAAAGTTTTTGAGCATAATGTTGATTTTTATTACGTTGCAGCTAGGAAATCTTTTGGCATTAGGAGACATGTTGATCACAGCTTTCAATTTTTTTATACTATTTTTATATTGCAATAAATATTTGTTGGGAAGCAGAGTGCAGCATAGTATTATGATATTAATTATATTATTGTTAATACCATTGATTAATGTGAACTTTTTGCAGGTTGTTATTTATATTGGTAATATATCACTGGAAGATTATTTAAATGTAAATAATCCATATTATCTTTTGGGAATCGTAAGTGTATTGATTATTTATTCCATTATATTATCGGTGATGTTAAAATTTGGAAAAAGTATGAAGGTTTTTTTTGATAAAAAATATTCCATTATATATGGTTTAATCTTGGGATATTCCATTTTGGCAGAGGGGGCGATATTTTATTCTTTACAGAATAATGTACAAATAAGTAAATATCACTTAGGACTCTTATTTATATCATGCGGAGCTGTGGGAATCGATATTTATATAGTCTTTAGTATGTGCAAAATTAGTGAGCAACAATATCAGAAAGAAAAAATCAGGATATTACAATTTCAGAATTTATGTCAGGAACAGCAAATTAAAGAAATTCGACGTTCTGAAAAAAGAATTCAAAGACTTAGACATGATTATAAGAATACAATATTAAATTTAAGAGAACTATTGAAAAATTGTAATATACAAGAAAGCATGGACTATTTGGAAAAGCTTGATGGTTATTACATGAAAGAGTTTAAAGAATACATATTTACAGGAAATTCATTAATTGATGCAACGTTGAATTCAAAGTTTAATATTTGTCATGAAGAGGGAATTGAATTATCTAGCAATATTATTGGTGAATTTGATAAAATTGATGGATTTATAATTAGTATTATACTATTTAATTTACTTGATAATGCTATTGAAGCTACTCAAAAGGTTGAGCAAAGAAAAATTCAAGTAGAAATGGTGATAAAGGGAGAATATTTTAGCTGTGTAATAAAGAATTTAATAAAAGAGTCTGTGCTACAAAAGAATGAAAAACTTATAACTGATAAGGTGAATAAAAAAGAGCATGGCTTGGGAATTGAACATATAAGAGAGCTGGTAGAAAATGAGAACGGATTATTGGAATTTTTTGAAACTAAAGATTACTTTTGTGTTCATGTGATGGTGCCGTTAGAATGCTTATAAATACAGATTGAGGAAAGTAAATAACATTTATTGAATGAAGGAGGGAAAGTTATAAAATGATCATAAATGTTTTAATAAAAAATCTATTAGAAATGAAAATAATAAAGTTAGAAGAGAAAGGAGTGTACGAATACGGAATTAAGCTATTGCTCACTTCACTTTTTAATGCTTTTTGGATTATGTGTATAGCAATCATATTGCAGCGTCCTATGTTAGGGATTATTTACATTTTAATATTGGGAACCGTTCGGACACAGATAGGAGGATATCATGCAAAATCATATTTAGGCTGTTTTGTATGTTATAACATATTTTTTGCATTTTCAATTTTTATATGTAAAATTTTGCATTTGATTAAATGTAATGAAATAATGATAGCTCTAATTGGGGCTATTTACTTATTATTGATATATAAATTTGCACCAGTACCATTTGCAAAGATTTTAGATGATGATGAAAAAAAAGAGGCAAGACGGAAAGCTTTTTCAAGAAGTTTTTTATGGATTACTATAGCGGTTTTGGTATTTGGTTTCAAGAAATATTGGTCATATGAAATATTATCGGTACTTGGCATATCGATCTTTTTGATGTTAACAGAATCTGGAATCTTTCGATGATATTGAGTAATTATAAGGGGTCAAAACACTCTAAGTGTTTTGGCTCTTTGATTTTGTTAAGGCAAGATTTTGTCGCTAACAGATTAAGTATAAAAAGCGACATTTTAAGACAAACGTATTGCAAAATAGATTATGGTCAATTATATTTTAATAAAAATTTTGTATTTATTAATTTGAAAAGAGGTGTTATTTATGAAAAAAATTTTTTTGGAAAAAGTTGCAAAAATAAGTGAGTATGCAGCGGAACAAGGAAACGGATGGCCTACATATTGGGGATTTCATGAACTTGAACCTGATACTGTGACTAAGAGTATTCTTGATAAGAAGAAAAATAGTAAAAAAAATAAAAAGTAGTTTGACAAAACCAGTGTATTGTCGCATCCACATTAAGCTGAAAGTGAATGACACAGTACACTGGTTAGAAGTTCAAGAGTCCGAAAAGATATAGTAGTAAAGGGGAATAGACATGAAGCAACAATTAATAATTGGAGTTGCAGGCGGTTCTGGAAGTGGAAAGTCATTTTTTTGTAAAAAACTTGCAAAGTTATATGAAAAGGATGAAGTTATATTAATTTGTGCTGATCATTATTTTAAAAAAAAGCTTCCTAAAATGATTTCACCTCTTACGCAAAGAGAATATGATGACTGGAACAGTATGGACTCAGTAGACTATGGAGCTGTTTTAGAAGCTTTAGACAAGGCTATGGAAACCAGTGCTAAAGTAATTATCATAGAGGGTGTAAATATTTTTTCTTGTAATGAACTAAGAAAAATGCTGCAACTAAAAATTTTTATTGATACAAATATAGAATTGAGACTTTATAGGCGTATTAAACGTAATATGAGAGAGTTTAATATGCAGATGGATGAAATTGCCACCTATTTTATAGAGTCTGCGAAATTTCAAGAAGATAAATATTCAATTCCAACAAAAGTATATGCTGATATTATATTTAACGGAGCTAAGAATTTTGATATACCACTTTGTTTCTTAGATTTATATATCAAAGAGATGACGTTGTAATTTTGGTAATATAACATTAAATCTGTTTTTAAATGGCGGTTATTAAAAAAATCATGGAGGAAAATTGAGATGTCAGTGTTTGATATTACGAATCGATGTAATTTAAAATGCATCTATTGTTGCAGAGGAGACAGTTTAAACAAACAAGTGGAAGAAGTTTCCACGGAGGATGTTTTGAACACTATAAAACAAATTGTAGATATTCGAGGAAATTTCATTGTGCTGCAGGGAGGAGAACCTCTTATAAGAAAAGATATAATTGAAATTCTGAGTAAAATGAAGAAATTTAAGAATGTTATACCGTCCAAATATCTGAATGATCTGAAGGATTTGTTGAAAATGCAATTACCTTCAGAACGATTCGCCATTCAGTATAAAAAAATATTAGTCCGCCAAGGTTTGCCAATGTATTTTGTATCAACGAATGGAACTATTTATTCAAAAGGCATAGAAGATGCTTTGTATGAAAGCGGATTTGCCGTTGATATTTCTTTGGATTCATTTGAAAAAGAAATCAATGAAAAAACTAGAATAGGAATTAACCACGATGTTGTATGCGAAAATATTAAAAAATTTTCTAAGCGTCTGCCGGTAAGTATTTCATGTACTGTTACGGAAGAAAATGTGGACAAGATAGATGAAATGGTTGATTACGCTTATCGGTTTGGAGCTATATCAGTGAAGTACTCTCCAGTAATTATGGTTGGAAATCGTAAAGAAAATGATGAAAATTTTCGTATGAGATATCTAAAAGCATTGGACAGAATTTTGGATAATTTTCATAAATATGCGGAAAAATTTTATCTTACTATCAAGATATATAAGCATTGTTTAAATGATTCATATGGAAAGGCAATATTAGAAAAAATTATTGAAACACCTAATATTATGTTAGAGGTACACGAATGTGCTGCCTGCGTTAAGTTAAAAGAATTGTATATAGACCCGAAACTTAACGTATATGGCTGCGCTTCAATGAAGAATGTTGCTTCATTGTCACTTGGAAATTTGCATGACAAAACTTTGGCAGATTTGTGGAAAAGTGAAAAACGGTTGTACTTAAAACAGGAACTTTCTAAACATGTGAATCAGGCTGGAAAATATGGAGGATGTACGGCATCTTCTTACATTATTCAAAAAGGTTTGAGTGGACAGATAAATGATTAGTTTAATAATTCCTACATACAATAAACTTTCTAGGTTAAAATTAACCTTATGTTCAATTAAGTGTCAGACAATTGACAGAAAAAGTTTTGAGGTAATAGTGATAAACGATGATTCATCAGATGGAACAAAAGAGTATTTGGAAACACAGTCTTTCCCATTTCAATTAAGAGTATTTCATTTGACCGGTAATAAAGGAAGATCTGTAGCTAGAAATATAGGTCTTGAGAAAGCACAAGGAAACGTTGTGATTTTTATTGATGATGATTTAATTCTTTCTCCTGATTTTTTAAAAAATCATGAAAAAATTCAAAAAGAATTTCCCAGTGGTGTACACGGAAAAATAATTGATATTTTCCCATTAGCATATTTTAGTGATCCGTCAAAAGGCATTTTGTACGAAAAAGCAGAGAATAATAGGAAAATGGACGGTTTTAGAAAAAGGTGTATATCAACGGAAGATATTACGAATGATTTTGAGAAAAAAATTGCAAGGTACAATACTACTTCATTTATGGAACAAACCATTCATAAAATATTAGATCGGGAAGAAAACAATTATCATTGGATAGGCATGACAGGCGGAAATTTTTGTTGCCCTAAAGAGTGGTTGGTACAGGCAGGCGGATTTGATGAAAATCTGGGAAAGGAATGGGGCTGTGAAGATTTTGAACTCGGATATCGGTTATGCAAAAAATATCCCTTTATTTACGCTGAAAAGTGTGTGAATTATCACATTTCACATTATCGGTATGATTTGGATGAAAAATTAAAAAATGCTTTTTCTTATTTTTATAATAAGCATAAAGATGAGGAAATTGCCAATATGTGCAAGTATTTATTAAAAGAGATTGATTATGACAGATTGTTCGTTTAGAAAGGAAATATCATTATGAAGAAACGAGAAGTTTGGTTTGATGCAAGAAATATAGAGTCAGAAAATAAGGATAATATTTTAAATTTTGTATTTGAAAAAAATTATGATCATCTATTAATTACCCCTGAAATGTATAAAACAGAAAATTTACCTAAAAGAATGTCAATTGCTGTTCATGTGGAGAAAATAGAGCAGCTAAACGAGTTAGAAAATGTAATCATCTTTTCAGATGATGAGAAAATATTAAAAAAAGCAAAAGAAAAAGAATTGCCAACCGCACTATTCAGGGTTATTACGAAGAAAGAAGATTTAGAATATGTTTACAATAACGGCGCTTACTATAATCATGTATGTGTGCTGTTTTATGAAACAACAAATATTCCGCTTGAATTACTTATTGCCGGATTCCAAAAGAAAGATTGCGTATTAATGAAGTTTGTCAATAATGTACAAGATGCGGAAGTAGTATTTGGAGTTATGGAAAAAGGAAGCGATGGTGTTATTTTTACATCCCGCGAACTGAGAGAGATAGAGGAAATGAGTATGCTGGCCGATAAGGCAAATCAGGTGCAATTAAACTTAGAAATTGGTAAAGTGGTAGACGTTAAACATATCGGAATGGGATGTAGGGTATGTGTTGATACAACTTCGATTTTGGACAAGAATGAGGGGATGCTCATTGGTTCTACTTCAACAGGAGGAATATTAGTAAGTTCGGAAACACATCATCTTCCTTATATGGAATTAAGACCTTTTCGAGTAAATGCAGGTGCAGTACATTCTTATACATGGTTTTTTGATAATACAATATATTTGTCAGAACTTAAATCCGGTATGCAGGTCATGGCTGTAAACACAGAAGGGAGAGGACGTGCAGTAAGTGTAGGAAGGAAAAAAATGGAAGTACGTCCTCTGTTAAAGATTGAAGTTGAGTCAAAGACTGGAAAGCGGATAAATGTCATTGTTCAGGATGATTGGCATATTCGTATTTTAGGACCGAAAGGCAAGGTATACAATGCATCAGCCATAAAAATCGGGGATGAATTATTAGCATATATCTGTGAAGGCGGAAGGCATGTTGGAATTAAAATAGATGAATTTTTAGAAGAAGAATAGGTTAATGCGGAGGTGTGCGATGAGTAAGAAAATTAGAATGCAGCGTCTTTTCAATAGTAATTCAGGTAAGACATTTTTACTTCCAATTGATCATGGAATTACACTTGGACCGATAAAGGGACTTGATTCGTATTGTAATACGGTAAAATCAGCTACAACCGGCGGAGTAAATACAATTATCGCTCATAAGGGAACAATCAGAAGACTATTAGAAGAAGATATATATGGTTCGTTTAGTTATATAATGCATTTATCGGCGTCTACAACTCTCTCTCAATGTAGTCAGAAAAAAGTTTTGGTAACGCAGGTAGAAGAAGCATTGGCATATGGGGTTGATGGGATATCTATTCATGTTAATCTAGGCGGCGAAGAAGAACCGCAGATGTTAAAAGATTTGGGAGATGTTTCAAATGAATGTGAAAAATGGGGAATACCATTATTGGCTATGATGTATGCTCCTGCGGCAGAAAATGATGAGAATATTACCGGACATCTTATAAAGATAGCGCAAGAGATGGGAGCTGATATGGTAAAAATCAGTTATAATGGCGATCTGACAGGTTTGAGAGACTATATTTCAAATACAAAAATACATACAGTTTTGGCAGGCGGCGGTTATTCAAATAACGTAAAACAATTGTTGGCAAGAATTGATCAAGCAATTGCGCAGGGCTTTTCAGGAGTTGCAATAGGAAGAAATGTTTTTCAATCCGATCATATAAAATTATTAGCACAATTAATTAGTAATATTGTGAACCAAGAGGAGACGCTGGAGACATGCCTAAAAAAAGTGGAGGAATTAGGTCATGACTATTTTTAGCGCACTATTACATAATGTTAGAACTATGCCTGATAAAATATGTATTAGGGAAGGTGAAAATGAAGTAAGTTATAAGACATTATGGATGCATATATGTAATATGGCTTTTTATTTGGAAAATCATTTGAAGAGTACCGATAAGATTTTAATCATGCTTCCGAATTCTTATAAATTTATTGTGTTATTGTTTGGCTCAATGTTAGCAAAAAGGGTTCCGGTAATTGCCGATCCAAAACTTTCGTATGATACTGCTAGAATTATAGATGACAATTCAATTCGATTATTTGCTTTTTCGGATGATGTCTGCGCGAAAGATTTTGATATTAATGGGTTAGAGAACATAACAGATGATTCTTTTGTTAATATTATCAGCGAAAATAAAGTGGGATATCCAAATGATACTATTAATGCTGTATCTACAGATATTGCATTAATACTTTATACATCTGGTTCAGTAGGAAAACCTAAAGGTGTAATTGAAACGCATCAAAGCCTATATGAGGCTTTTCAAAATTACCAAAGTACAGTAAAGATTTCAAAAGAAGACATATTAATGGGGGTTACTCCTTTTTATCATTCTTATGCATTGGGAAGCTGCCTGATAATAGGTATTTGTACAGGTGCATGTATTGAAGTTGTTAATGAATTTACACCGCGTAATGTATTGGAAACTATACAGAACAAAGAGGTTACGGTGTTTCATGGTGTTCCATATATGTATCTGCTATTTAACAGAATTCTGCAAAAGAAGGAATACAATTTGGATACTCTTCGTATGTGCATATCTGCGGGTGCAAAGTTGGATTTTGATGTTGCGTGTGAATTTTATAATTTAACAGGAAAGGTAATCCATCAAGAATACGGAAGTACGGAAAGCGGTACGATTGCCATTAACCTTAGTGAAGATTTTGAAAGTAACACAAAATCCGTAGGAAAACCTTTAAATGGAGTAGAAGTAAAAATAATACACGACATTTTATTAATAAAAAGTAAAGGCAGAGGCAGCGGTTATGTGGGAGATAAGCCATTTCAGGACAAGTGGTATGATACAGGCGATATTGTTGAGAGGGATGAGAAGGGCTACATATATATAAAAGGTAGAAAAAAAAGAATGATAAATATAGCGGGAGTTAAGGTTAATCCTGTTGAAATCGAAGAGATAATAAAAAAACATCAAAGTGTAAAAGAAGTTTTGGTTAGTTCAATATCGCATCCAAGGTATGGAGAAGTTATTCAGGCGCTTGTAGTGGCACAAGAAGAAATTACTGCAGATGAGCTGAAGAATTACTGCAGCAGGTTTCTTTCTCCAATAAAAATTCCTAAAATAATTTCTTTTACAGATAATTTAGAAAAGACACGGCTCGGAAAAATTAAAATACAACAAAAAATATAGAGTAAGGAAAATATTAAAATGAATAATACTTATGGTAAGCAGGCATTTTTATATCCAACAATGCGCTGTAATTTAAAGTGTGCGATTTGTTATTCAGGTGCTCATAAGCCGATTGTGCAGGAAAGGCTGAAAGAGGAATTGACTCTCAAAGACTACATAACGGTAGTGGATAAATTATATTCTATGGGAGTACGTATTTTTGATATCAGTGGTGGAGAACCGTTTTTGTGTGATTTTATTTTTGATTTGATTCGATATATAAAGTCGTATAAGGATGCTAAAATTTACCTTGTCAGCAATGGAACATTGATTGAAGCAAAATTAGAAAAAATAGCAGAAGTTGTTGCACTAATTGACCGTTTTCAAGTTTCTATTGATTCGGAAGATAAAGAAATTCATGACAAGATGCGTGGAGTAAAGGGTACTTTTAATAAAGCTGTGAAAGGTATTCAACTATTACAAAGCCTGAATTATGATAGAATCGGAATTAACAGCGTCGTAACAAGCAGTAATGAAAGTACGGTTGTAAATCTCTTGGATTTTGCAAAGGAAATGAATCTTGGCAGAGTTCAGTTACTCAGATTCATTGATGTTGCAGAAAAGCAGCAAAATGTCAATCATAATGTTAATAAGAATGATTACGTGGAGATATATTCCATAGTCAGTCAGTGGGTTGAGAAAAATAGAAATTTGGAATTTCAAAATAAGCTTCAGATAGAATTAGTCCTGCCGGGCTATCTATGGAGAGAGAGTTTAAAAGTTCCCAAGAGGAGAGGGGAAAGTTCTGATAGTGTCTCTTTATATGTACAATATGACCCGTTTCATGGATGTCCTGCTTTCAAAAATAGCATTGTAGTTACCGCTTATGGAGATATTACCGGGTGTACGGGTCTTGTAAATGTAAAGGAATTTCATTGTGGAAACATAAAAGAAGCGTCGGTTCAGCAAATCGAAGAAGAGTTTTCTAAAAAAGTACAATTTATTAAAGAGCGAGAGCAATACCTAAAAAGTAAAGAGCCTTGTTTGAAGTGTAAAGAATATAATAGTTGTAAGGGTG
>CANAZK010000092.1 GCA_947366105.1 uncultured Lachnospiraceae bacterium
GCTGTATGTAACGGCGTCCGCTTCAAATGCAACATTACTACAATTCGGTATTTGTAACAGAGATTGAATTACCTCTCCCATTGTACCGCCTTTCGTTCTCCAGTCAACCAATTCATAGCCGGGACACTCCGAAGCCGCCTGCTCCGTATAACGGGGATCCGTGATAAAAAACTGTTTCTCCTTCGTAATCAGCAGGTACGCATCATCTCCGGTATATCCGCTGATGTAACGCACATTTTCAGGTCTGCTCACATAAAACGCAGCCAAATGATGTTCTTCCATATAAGTCAAAAGCTTTTGCAGCATTCTATTTTCCTTCTTTCGTGTATAAACTCTTTTCCATTATACCACTTTGCTAATTTTTTGTCAATGAAAAAGAAATCCCTCAACACGACGAAAGAATCCCACAACCGGGATTCCTTCATTATTTCGTTATCGTATTCTATCAGGAAACCCTACTTTCCGCTGGACTTTCCTCAATGTTTTCATCGCATAATATTCTGCTTTTTCCGCATTATTTTTAATAATGCCGTCAATGTACGCCTTATCTTTCTCAAGTCTTGCAGCCTCTTCCTGAAGCGGTTTCAAAACAGATACCACAGACTCTCCCACTGCCATTTTGAATTCTCCATAGCCTCTGTCAGCGAATTCCTTCACAACCTCTTCCGCCGACTTCCCGGTACATGCACGGTAAATATCAATCAAATTCTTAACTCCCGGCTGCTCGTCACGGTACAAAATCCGCGCCTCAGAGTCCGTCACAGCACGTTTACATTTTCTCATAATCGTATCCGGGTCATCCATCAGATAAATGCTTGCATTCGGATTCTCATCTGATTTTGACATTTTCTTTGACGGATCCTGAAGACTCATAATCTTTGCTCCGACTTTACCGATGTATGCCTCCGGCACGGTAAATACTTCCCCGTAAATACTGTTGAACCTCTGCGCGATATCTCTCGTAATTTCCAAATGCTGCATCTGATCGATTCCCACCGGCACTACATCGGCCTGGAACAGAAGAATGTCCGCAGCCATCAGAACCGGATATGTAAATAATCCCGCATTGATATTATCCGCGTGTTTTGCAGACTTGTCCTTAAACTGTGTCATACGGTTCAGCTCGCCCATATATGTAAAACAGTTCAAAATCCATGCAAGTTCTGCATGCCCTGATACATGGGACTGGTAATATATACAGTTTTTCTCCGGATCAAGTCCCGCCGCAATATATAATGTAAGAAGCGCCCTTGCCCTCTTCCGCAAAACTGCCGGTTCCTGCCTTACCGTAATGGAATGCATATCTACCACACTGTAAAAGCACTCATACTCATCGCTCAATGTTATCCAGTTCTTGAGAGCTCCGAGATAATTGCCAAGAGTCAGGTTTCCAGTTGACTGCATACCGCTGAATAGTACTTTCTTATCATTAATCATATCTATATCCTCCCAATTTTCTCTTAATACAGTTTACACACACGGCGCTTTCCCGTCAAGCGGTTACCATTCTTCCACCTCGTCATCATAATAAATTACATTTTCCCTTATAATTTCAGGAACACCGTTTCTCACATCCATAATCGTTACTCCGCAGTTTTTGTGAACTCCTCCGCTCCAAAACATTTGAAGCGGATTCTGCTTAACGGCTCTTAGAATCGCGCAAAGAACCGCCCCATGTACGGAAATCAAAATCGTGCGGTCTTCATAAGCCTCACATTGAAATAGTTCTACGAGAAATGCCTCTACTCTCCCACAGAACTCCGCAAAGCTTTCCCCGTCATCAGGCGTCTTATAATGCGCCGGGTCTGTAAAAAACTTCTTAAACTCTTCAGCAGGAATTTCAGCTCCCTCTCCCTTGCAGCACATTCCCTCATAAGACCCGAAGCTCATCTCTTCAATCCTCACATCCTCAAGCACCGGAATGTCTCTTTTTCCTTTTACAATCTCTGCCGTTTCCTTTGCCCGCGCAAGAGGGCTTGTAATTACCAGATCAAACCTGACATCTTTCAACCCTTCTCTTGTCTTATATGCCAGCTTTCGTCCAAAATCATTCAGCGGGATATCGGACCTTCCCTGAAGACGCTTCTCTTTGTTCCAGTCCGTTTCTCCATGACGCATGATATATAATCTCATATTCATCAACCTCCGTTTTCCTATGAGTATTATACTGATTTATAAATAAGAATTCAATGTCTGATAAAAATATGTTATAATAGTCTGACTCAATACTGAATCATATCAAGAACGGAGGAAAACACATGAAGAAAATCACAAGCTTTACAATCGACCATATCAAACTTATACCGGGAGTGTATGTCTCCCGCAAAGACCATATAGGAGAAGAAACGATTACCACATTCGACCTTCGCATCACTAATCCAAATGAAGAGCCCGTAATGAACACTGCCGAAATTCATACAATCGAACATCTTGGCGCTACTTTTTTAAGAAATCATAATGAATTCGGAGCAAAAACAATTTATTTCGGTCCGATGGGCTGCCGCACCGGTTTCTATCTTCTTCTTGCAGGAGACTATGAATCCAAAGACATTCTCTCTCTTCTTCGTGAAATGTTCGCATTCATTGCAGATTTTACAGATGAAGTTCCGGGCGCCAGCGCAAAAGACTGCGGAAATTATTTGGATATGAATCTTCCGATGGCGCGTTTCGTCGCAGATAAATATCTGAATGAGGTTCTCAATAATATTACCGAAGCACAGTTAATCTATCCCGAATAACAGCGCAAAGCGCCGGCACAATGCCGGCGCCCGCCTATTTCAGTACATATTTCCGTATATATGCAAACATATAGTCTTCGCCCTTTTCCGCAAGGATCTTAAGCAGCTTCTCCAAAAGTTTTTTCGTATCCTCATGAAGCATATTTCCCATCATCGCCGCGCCCTGTTCATAGTATACAAGCGGGCATGCGTCCGTATACTTATCTTTCATATAAATCTTAGATGCCGCTATCCTGTCCATCACCATCTCTACAACATATTTCACCGGCATTTTCATTCCCACAAGGGTATTCTCATCCTCCAGTCCATAATCAATCCAGTATTCATAATGATGTTTATTCCGCCCTTTGTGATGAAGCCATGCCCTTGAGCAGCCGGTAGCCTCCCGTTCCGCATTATTAGGACTCCTTGTTCCCTGATAGTAACGGCACCCCACAAGAAACTCCGACGGGGTATATTTTGAAAGATCATGCAGAATCCCCTGCTTATAAAGCCCTACTCTGAAACAGTGCTTCATTACTAATATTTTATGATGTGTTATAGTACAAAAATGTCGCCACGCCTTCATAAACAACCCTTCATTTCTAATCTAAATCATGATTTTCACAAAGAATATCAGCAGCAGATGAACCGGATATACCGCATAGAAAAAATACTTCACTCCCGGTCCGCGTTTTCCGTTATACAACGCAATAAAAGGAAGCGCTATGACAGCATATGCCTGAATATATCCGAATGCAATCACATTGATGCCTGCAACGGTAAGATTTTTCGCCCATTTCCGCTCCCTGAAAATATAAAAGCAAAAAATCATAAGCACGCCCCATGAACCATAGTCCGTCCTGAACAAGTCCCCCGCCAGCACAGCCAAAATGACGCAGCCCATCTTTCCCGCCGCCGAATACTGCTGTCCGTAGAGATACATCAGCGCCACTCCGATAAATAACGTAAAAAATATATTTTGACTTCCGGCTTCCAAAATTTTGCCGGTTATAACTAAATCAAACGGCGCCTCCGAAATGACAGCAAAAGCCGCCAGTCTCATCATATATCTTTTCACATCGCTTGTATGAAAAAAGCCCTCTACAACCAAAAACGCATAAATAGGGAACGCAAGTCTTCCAATAATCCTCAATATCAAATACTGCGGAAAAAGGAACGCCCCTATATGGTCTATTATCATTGCAGTAAGTGCAATGATCTTTAATGTAAATGAATTCAAACATGGTTTCATGCTCATTACTTACCTTCCCACAAATATGGCAATAGTCCTCTCATTCAAAAACGCCTCTCTTTGGTTTTTTAGCAGCTTTTCTTCTTTCAGCACCCCGTCCTTTGTTGAAACCGCAAGATACCACTTTTTGCCCTTTTTAAGAGCCGGAAGCGCAAAAGAATGCTTAAGCCAGTGCATATTATACGCCGCAAAACAACTCACATCTCCCATTGTCTCTCCATAATAATACACTCCAAGCTGCCTGCTTGACACTTCCGACGGAACCTGCCATGCCGCTTCGCCGTGATAAGATATATCCGGCACACCGCTGGACATCTTATCAATGCCCATTAACTCATGCTCGCAGTGCAGTACCGGATGCTCTTTTCGAAATGCGATCAGCTCTTTTACATACTGAAAAAGCCACGGCTCCTTGGAAAGCTTACTCCAATTAAGCCATCCTGTCTCATTATCCTGGCAATAAACATTGTTATTGCCCTTCTGCGAATTATGAAACTCATCTCCCGCCAAAATGCACGGCGTTCCCTGTGCCATAAGAAGCAGAAGAAACGCATTCCTTATCTGATTCTTTCTAAGCTCCGTCACCGCCTTCTTACGGCTCGGTCCCTCCGCTCCGCAGTTCCAGCTGTAATTATAATCCGGTCCGTCCTGATTCTTTTCACCGTTCGCTTCATTGTGCTTTCTGTCATAAGAAACCAAATCATGCAGCGTAAATCCCGTGTGGTTTGTAATATAATTAAAAATTCCTTCTTCCTCCGATATATGCCTCTGCCACCACATAACGCCTTCCACCATTCCCTCGTCGCCTTTCAGAAAACGACGCATCACATTTTGGAAATCATCCTGCTTCTTTAGTATCTTCGTACGGGCAAGAAGCGGATCTCTGCGCAATTCCTTGAAAGGAACACAGAACGGATTTACAATAAATCCATCCACATGATATTCCATCTTATAATAACGGATACAGTCGCTAATCATCCGATGCGGCATCCCGTCTGTGAAAGGCATCTCAAGAACCACCTCTATTCCTTCCTTGTGACACGCTTTCACCATATCCTTAAGTTCCCTCTGAGGATTCCCGTTTGCTGAATATGAAGCTTTAGGTGCAAAACAGTACGCCGGACCATATCCCCAGTAATTCGTATATCTTCCGTTTTCCTCAAATTCATATACCGGCATGCACTGTATCTGATTTATGCCAAGTTCCACAAGATAAGGAATCTTCTCCTGCACGCCCCCGAATGTTCCCTTATGCTTTACCTTTGAAGAACTGTGCTTTGTGAACCCTCTCACGTGTATGCTGTACGCCACCACCTCATGACAGCCAATATGAAGCGGCACATCCCCTTCCCAGTCATATTCCTCATTCCAGATCATGCCCCGGACCATGTTGCTCTTTCCCCATTTTTCTTTTCCGTTCACCGCTCTTGCATAAGGATCGGTCACAACTTTACCATCCACGCAGTAATTGTATTCACATCCATTCAGTTCCCTGTCCGCAACAAACACAGAACGGATATTCCCCTGTTCCGGCATCTCCTCAAGACGCATAACCTCGAAAGGCTCTGCTTCTCCTTTCCGGTACAATAATAAATCACATTTCTTCCCGCCGTCTACCGCAATGGAAAAATTCACGCCGTCTTCCATCACTGCTGCACCCAGCGGAAATACCATCCCTTTTCTTCTGTCCATAGAGATGCCCCTTTCCTTTTACTGCCAGCCGTCACTGCCGTACATATCAATATTATCCTTTGTAATCAAATATGTTTCCAAATAAGTCTCCTTTTCATACGTCTCGCCGTTTAACAGGCTCAGAGCGGTCTTTACTGCCGTCTTGCCCATATTAATCGGAGACTGTGCCGCCGTTGCGACAACACGCGTATTAGACTTTTTCAGTTCTTTTTTTATCTCCGGCGAACCGTCCACGCCATAGATACTGACCGTCTTAATACCCGCCTCGTTTGCGGCTACGCACGCTCCTACCGCAGTCGGGTCATTGCCGCACATTACCGCAACCACCTCCGGATGTTCCGCAAAAATTTCCTTTGCCGCTTCCCTCGCCATGGTCAGATCTCCCTCTACGTTTTTCCTTGCCACTACCTCAAACGGATATCCTGCAATCGTCTCCTCAAACCCGGTAATGCGCTCATTAATAGAATTCATTGACGGGCATTCCAATATGGCGATTTCTCCGCCCTCAGAAAAGCGTTCAATCAAATCTTTCCCGCACAAGACCCCGGCATTCTTGTTATCTGAACCCACATAAGCGTCCACATAACCCATCTCCGCTACCTGCGTATCAAGATTAATAATCTTCACTCCCGCCTCTTTCAAAGCTTCAAGCGCCGGCGTAATCTCCTGCCAGTCCACCGGGCTTAAGAAAATCGCGTCAATTCCTTCATCAATCATTTCCTGAATCTGTTCTATCTGCTGCTGTGAATCCAGGTTCGTGTCTTTATTTAAGCCTATAATCGAATGCCCCTGTTCTTGCAGCGCGTCACGGATTGCCTCCCCCAGCGTTACAAAATATGGATTTTCCTTCGCAATACAAGAAAATCCAAACTTATATATAATTTTCTCTTCCTCTTCTTCCTCCTCATAGACTACTGCATTATCCTCTTCCGCTCCTACCTGCTTCTTGCAGCCGGCAAGCTGAAACGAGCAGATTATCATTATTATCAGTAATAGTTTCGCAGCCTTTTTATGCATCACTGTATCCCTTCCTCTCACAGCTTTATTCACTCTTCTTTCCATTTTATCCGTTTTTTAAATGTTGTCAATAGTTTTGTCCTTGCAATTAATTCTCTCTTCTGATAGAGTAAACATATAAAATATAAAGGAGATACTAATATGAGCGAACATAAGCATGATTTGGATTGTGAAAATGGAAACTGCAGCTGCCATGAGGAAGAAGTAACCGTAACGCTGACTCTTGATAATGACGAAGAGCTGGAATGCGTTGTTTTAACAATCTTTGAGGCGGGAGACAACGAGTACATTGCTCTTCTTCCAATCAGCGAAGACGACGACAATGATGAAGGCGATGTGTATATCTACCGTTATACAGAGACAGACGGAGAGCCTGTACTTGACAACATCGAAGATGACGAAGAGTACGATATCGCCGCCGATGCATTTGACGAATGGCTGGATTCACAGGAATTTGAAGAAATGGCTGAGGAATAAGCCAAAAAAATACGGAATGCAAAACTACGTTATATTCCACGAAAAAGAGAATCTCGTTTTTGAGATTCTCTTTTTCATTCAATTTACTCCAGCAAATCACCGAGAAAACGTGAAGGAAGCATTGATTTTCCATTTCGCTCTCTGACGTAGGATATGGTCAGATTCTTCTTCGCCCGTGTCATCGCCACATAGAACATCCTGCGTTCCTCCTCCAGTTCTTCCACAGCCTCCGCCTTTTTATACGGGCACACATCTTCATTCGCGGCTATAATAAATACACTGCCGAATTCCAGCCCTTTGGCGCTGTGCATCGTAAGCAGTGAAACAGCGTTCGGGTTATATGTATTTTCTTTTACTTTCTGCTGCAGTTCTTCCGTATATTTCTCTATATGCTCAAACCATTCCTGAATTGTCTTATATGACTTTGCCCTTTCCTGAAGTTCCTCCGCTGTTTCCAACAAATCTTCCGTTTTCATTTTACGCGCGGCGGCATAGTCCCTCAGAAAATCATCGTAACCCATTTTCTTTCTTATGTATTGAATGGCTGTGTAAGGCGTCATCCGCTCCAGCATACGCAGATCCACATCAAGCTGGTCTATCCGGTCCAACATCCATTCTTTGTCACAGTAAAACCTGCGGAGGCTCTCAAAGGACACTTCCTTAGTTTCCACGCTGCTTCTGCTGAAATACCGCACCGGTCTGTTCATAACCTCAAGAAAATCTCTCCGATCTATTTTCCCGGACGCCATTCTGAGATAAGCACGGAAATTCCGCCCCACAAAATGCTCATACAGATTTGGGATATGTTCTTTCATCTGGAAAGGCACATTGTATTCCATGAGCGTCTCAACAAGGGATCTCGACTCCATGCCCGTACGGAACAGCACCGCGATTTCCGAGGCAGGAACGCCCTTTTTCATCTCCTCCTCAATTCTTTGCAGTATATACCGGCTCTCTTCAACAGGATTTCTTACCTCCTGAATATGCACGTCTTCTCCTTGCTCATTCATCGTAATAATTTTCTTGTCATAACGGTTTCTATTCTTCGCAATCACTTTCTGCGCCCCGTATACCACCGCCTTTGTGGAACGGTAATTCACATCCAGCAGAATCTCTTTCGCACTGGGATAATCCTTCTTAAAGCCAAGCATAATCTCCGGTCTGGCTCCCCGGAATCTGTAAATAGACTGGTCGTCGTCTCCTACAATGAACAGATTATTCTTCGGTGCGGCAAGCATTCGTATCACATCATACTGTACTTTGTTAATGTCCTGAAATTCGTCAATTAATATATAAGAATAACGATTCTGCCATTTTTTCAAAATATCCGGCCTTTTTACAAACAAATCATGACACAGCACAAGCATATCATCGAAATCCAGCCTTTTGCATCGGCTGCGCTGTCTTTCATATTCCTTGAAAATCTGCCGGAATATACCCGGCGGACACTGGACTGATTCAAACGTATCAAGCTCAAGGCGGTTATTCTTGATGCTGCTGATTTCCGCCGCAATTCCACTCAAAAATTCTTTTTCATCATCTATCTCAAACTCTTCGTCTATACTGCCTGCAATCTCTTTTAATAGTCTGGTCTTCTCTTCCTCCGAGAGAATATTCTCCGCCTTCAGATTATATGCCCATTTTAGAATCCCATAATAGATGCCGTGAAACGTCCCGAAAGTGACCGGCAGATACTTTCCGTCCATACAACGAATAAAACGCTCCCTCATTTCCCTCGTCGCCGCTTTCGTAAAAGTAATGACCAGAATTTCTTCTGGCCGTACTTTATGCTTTTGAATCAGATATTCTATTCTTTTCGTAATGACAAGTGTTTTGCCCGATCCGGGTCCTGCCAGTACCATCATGGGACCGCCCGTATGCCTGATCGCTTCTGTCTGCGCTCTGTTAAATCCCATAAATTCCTCTCTTCTATCTTATTTCCCGACTGCTTTCTATTTGCTTAAAAGCTCAATGCCTTTCTGAATACGTCTCAACGATTCCTCTTTGCCAAGAATCTCCATAAGTTCCGTTGCTCCGCCCGGCGTATTCTGTTTTCCCGAAACAGCAGTTCTTACAGGCCACATCACATAGCCCACCTTTACACCCTTCTCGTCCACATACCCTTTCAAGAGTGCAAAAAGCGCGTCATTACTGAAATCCTCCTGCGCCTCAAGAAGCGGTATCATATCCTTCAGTACTTCAAGGGACGTCTCCTCATTTGTCTTCATTTTCTTATGTGTATACATTGCAGAGTCATATTCCGGAAGCTCCTCAAAGAAATCAATATGTTCTCTAATGTCCGGGAACACTTCTATTCTTGACTGTACAAGCGCGGCAATCTTTTGCAAGTCATAATCCTTTGTCACAATCTGTCGGATATAAGGCTCCGCCATCTCATAAAATCTGTCGAATTCCATGGCTTTCAAATATTCACTGTTCATCCATTTCAGCTTCACCGTATCAAATACAGCCGGCGATTTGCTCATATGACTGTAATCAAACGCCTTCACAAGCTCCTCAAGCGAGAATATTTCCCGGTTATCCGAAGGACTCCATCCAAGCAGCGCCACGAAATTCACAACAGCCTCTGTCAGATATCCCTGTTCAATCAAATCCTCGTAAGAAGAGTGCCCGCAGCGTTTACTGAGTTTCTTATGCGTTTCGTCTGTAATCAACGGACAATGCACATATGTAGGCACTTCCCACCCAAACGCCTCATAAAGCCTGTTATATTTCGGTGCGGAAGAAAGGTACTCGTTCCCGCGCACAACATGTGTAATTTCCTGAAGATGGTCGTCAATTACATTTGCAAAATTATATGTCGGAAATCCGTCCGATTTAATCAAAATCATATCGTCAAGCTCTGCGTTAGGAACTGTAATGTCCCCGTAAATATCGTCATGGAATGTGGTCGTTCCCTCCGTCGGCATATTGATGCGGATAACATACGGTTTTCCCGCCGCAAGATTCGCCTCCACCTCTTCCTTACTTAAATGCAGACAATGCTTGTCATACACAACAATCTCCGTTCCGCTCTCCGACACGGAACTTCTAAGCGACTCCAAACGTTCTTTATCGCAGAAACAGTAATAGGCGTCTCCCTGCTCAATTAACTGTTTTGCATATTTCAGATAGAGACCTGACGCGTTACGCTCGCTCTGCACATACGGTCCGTATCCGCCGTCCTTATCCGGTCCCTCATCGTGAACCAGCCCTGTCTTCTCCAGTGTTCTGTATATAATCTCAAGAGCTCCCTCCACGAATCGCTCTTGGTCTGTGTCCTCAATGCGAAGGAGGAAATCACCGTCTTCGTGCTTTGCAATGAGATACGCATAAAGCGCCGTTCTCAAATTCCCCACGTGCATCCTGCCTGTCGGACTTGGTGCAAATCTCGTTCTTACCTTACCCATGTTAAATTCTCCTATTCTTTGTAAACTCTGTCTCACGGTAACAGCTATGCTGTTGCGTTTCATATGTAACAGTTCAGCCGCGCCATATCGGATATGGCTGAACTGTTATTTTCATATTATATAATAAACCAAATCCGATTGACAACCTTAAAATTATACTGACTGCTCCAGTAATTTATCAATACTGACCAGTTTCACGCTTAACACAAAAATCTTCGTGGCAATTTCAAGTTCCTCCGGAGTCGGATAAGACGGTGCAATACGGATGTTGGTATCTCTCGGGTCTTTGCCGTACGGGAACGTCGCCCCCGCCGGCGTCATAATAAGTCCCGCCTCTTTTGCTTTCTCCACAATTGCTTTCGCGCATCCTTCCATGGAATCAAAAGAAATGAAGTAACCGCCGCGGGGTCTTAACCACGAGCCAATCTCCAGTCCCCCGAGTTCCTTCTCAAGTGTTGTCAGAACCGTCTCAAACTTCGGTCTTAAAATCTCCGCATGAAGCCTCATATGCCGAACCATCCCATGAATGTTCTTATAAAACCGAACATGGCGGAGCTGATTCAGCTTATCATGCCCGATTGTTTGGATTCTCATCTGCTTACGAATATCCACAAGGTTGGCATCGGACGCTGCTATCGCCGCAATACCGGAACCAGGAAAACTTACTTTGGATGTGGAACAGAATTTATAAACCATATCCTCGTTTCCTTCCTTC
>CANAZK010000093.1 GCA_947366105.1 uncultured Lachnospiraceae bacterium
GTGTCAGCTCATTCCACCAGAATACACACGATAGTACTGCAATCGTCGCATACGTCGGCTTTGAAAGCGGCGCCAAAACCTTAAAAAATATCTGTGCTTTCGTACATCCGTCAATCGTAGCTGATTCATCCAGTTCTTTCGGAATCGTCCTGAAATACTGCCGGAATAAAAATACATTATACGGATATGCAAAAAATGCAGGTACAATCATCGGGAGCAGCGAATCCAGCCATCCGATTTTGCCGAACATAATATACTGTGGAATAATCAACGCAATATTCGGTATCATCATTGTTGCTACGATAATGGCAAATACAAGGTTTTTCCCTTTGAAATCCATTCTCGCAAGCGGATATGCCACCAACGATGAAGACAAAAGTGTTCCCATAGTTGTTCCCACCATAAGCAGCACGGTGTTTCTCATATACAAGAAAATATTAGAATCACTGAATATGTATTTAAAATTCTCTAATGTAAAATTCTTCGGAATAATATTGGAAGATGTTGTAAACTCATTCAATGTCTTAAATCCACCTGTTATGATCCAAATAATAGGAAGGAACATTACAACCGCCACGAGAATTTTAATAATATAAAATACCATACTATTAACAAATCTTTTCGTTTTTACGCTTTTCATGCCATTTCCTCCTAATTCTCATAATATACAAGCTTCTTGGACAACGCGAACAACGCGCCTCCAAATGCAGCCGCAATCAAAAACAAAATTACAGAAAGGGCACACGCATATCCCACCTTCATATTTGTAAACGCTTCCTTATAAATCAAAAGGCTGAGCACTTGTGTCATTCCATCAGGATCTCCATTGGCTCCGGTGAGAGGAAACAAAAGCGCGAAAGAACCATTCAAAGCGCTTACACAGCCGTTTACCGCATTGAAAAGCACCAGCGGAGAAATCATCGGAAGTGTAATATTGAAGAATTTGTGTACCGCCTTGGCACCGTCCAAATCACTTGCTTCATAAAGCTCCTGCGGTACATCATTGAGACCGGAACGGAAAATCATCATCATCTGCCCGGTATTATAAGTAAACAAGGTAACAAAGAAAACTGCCATGTAGACGGTGCTGTGATTATACAACCAGTTTACAGCCACATTTTTTCCCATCACCATAGATAACAGCGCATTCAAAAGTCCCGCTTCCTTACCGAAAATAGTACGAAACGCATACGCCATCGCTACTGATGGTATTACAGATGGTAGAAAATAGCAAAACTGGAAAATGCCGTTTAATTTATGTTTCATATTTAATAAGAGCGCCATGGCAACTGCCCATACCGTCGTAACACATACCATAATAATCGTAAAGAAAAGCGTTACTTTAATGGAATTCCAAAATACATCACTTTTAAACATATTCGTATAATTGGCAAATCCAATATACTCTGTCATACCGTTTAATTTACGATTTGTCAGACTGACTGAAAACATAAAAAGAATCGGGAAAAGCGTAAAGCATACAAAACCAATCGCCCACGGTGTGAGAAATGCATAAGCTGTGCGTGTTTCTCTTTTTTTCCAACTGCTTGTTCTTGCTTTGGTTTTCATTCGTCTTTCAACCTCCTTTTATAAAAGGACAACTCCCGACCGAGAATTGCCCTTAAGATTTTCTTCCTGGTTAGTTATCTTATGCTCTTAATATCCAATCGTTTCAGCCGCATAATCCATAGACTTTTCAACCGCCTCTTTTGCAGTCATTCCGCCTGTAACTGCTGAATTGAAGTTACTGATCGCATTACTTGTTACGCCTGCCGGCAGACATGTATATCCAAATATACCGTTCTCAAGAGAATCTGTCATTGCATCCCAGTTTTCAACTGTTTTTACAGACTCTGCTTTCCATGCGCCTTCTGCTGCAATAGTTTTTAAAGCTGACATATTTCCGCTTGCTGTTGAGTTAATTGTCTGTCCTTCTTTGCTCATAAGATATTCAATTACTTTCCATGCATTTTCTGCATCACCGCTCTTTGCATTAATTGCGTAGAATCCTGTATGTAAAGTATTGTATTTTTCCGCATTTGTAGGAAGTGTCGCAATATCCCAATTGAAACCAAGGTCATCTCCGTATGTAGCCATATTCCAGCTTCCTGCCCATGCCATAGCAGCTTTTCCAGATGCAAAGAGGTCTGCTGTATCAGATGACGGTTCAGGCATAATACCTTTACCTACCATGTCTGCACAATCCTGAACAAAAGCTTCTGCTCCGCTGCCGAGAACCATCTCGCCACTTGCAGGATCATAAATCTGATCTCCTGCCATACCGATTCCTGCCCACCATGTCTGTACATTAGGAAGTGCGCAGCCATATACTGATGTGCTGTCTCCATCCTTCTGTGTCAAAGCTTCTGCCGCTGCAAGGAAATCATCATATGACCAGTCGTTTGTCGGATATGGAATTCCTGCGGCGTCAAACATGTCCTGATTGTAATATAGAATTTCAGCTGCTACACCCCATGGAAGTCCATATGTTCCATCCAAACCTTCGGATAATTCAGATACAGTGTCGATAAAATCGTCTGTGTTAATGTCTGAATCGCTTAAATAATCATCAAGCGCTACAACTCCGCCTGATTTTGCAAAGTTTACTAAGTCGTTTTCCCAAAGAATGAAAACATCAATAGAATCATCTCCTGTCGCTGCCATCTGATTCAATTTGGAAGAGTAATCACTTTCAGGAATTACAGTAACTTCTACGTCAATTCCTGTTGCTTTCTCACACTGCACATACATATTCAGCTCTTCGTTCTTTGTCGGTTCGTTCCATGTGCAGATATTGATCTTTGCTTTTCCCGAATCCGATCCGCCTTCGCCTTTAGTGTCAGACGAACCGCAGCCCGCAAACAACCCGCAAGCCATTACTGCTGTCATCAATACTGCCGCCACTTTTTTCATTTTCATAATTAGTACCTCCTATAAATTTATGATTGCATTTTAATTTAATCGTTTAAATGAATTTCCAAATTTTTACACAGAATTCAACAAAATATATTTGAAAATTCCGTGTTTAATCGTTTAAACATTTATTCAAAAAAAATAAATACAATCGTTTGTATGTCCCAAATTATAATATAGCTTTTTATGTTTGTCAATATGTTCAATTATTTTTTTGTAACTTCTTCTTTTTCATCATCTTGCACAATCATTTTTCCGTCATCCCAATACCATGGAATAATTTCATCCTCTTTTGGCTCTTTCATATACTTCCTAAAAATTTTTTCTATTCTCAAAGAAAAAGCCATAAGCATAAATGCCGGCAAAAACACGGCCAAAATAGGATATTTCGCGGTCACAAAACTTGTCCCTATCATTGCCGCTCCCATGAACAGCGAACTAACAGTATGCCTCACTGCTATAAATAAGCTTGTTTTCACACAGTCCCATGCATTATACTCAAATCTTGAAAACACCGGAAACAAAAAGAGAGACAAAAAAACAAACATCAATGCAATCCACAAAGATTCTATCTGATAAATCGAATACAACATTGTCGATTTATCCATGCGTGATACCGCATAAATGTTAAAAGCCGCCAGTACGCCCAGCGCTATATACAGCAGCCCAAGCTTAATTCCCTGCCTCCAGTTTTGTTTAAAGAAATTGAGAAACTCATGCGTAGGTGTTCCCCTTTCTTTTCTAATTCCTTTTACTACGGCATAATATAATGCTGATGTGGAAAGCGCAATCGTCACCACCGGAAGAGAACACACAATCCAAAGCATACTCACCAATACAATATCTGCAATCTTTCCCATAGTGCTTGTAAAACTGCTGTCTATTCCAAATATCTTTCGTAACATATTTTCCTCCTTCCCAGTTCTTACAAAATAAATTATAAATAGCGTAGCACTTTTTCCGGCCTAATGTCAAGATATTACACTTTTCTCTTGATATATGGAATCATTATGGATAAAATACCTTATATGAGATATAGTAATAAAAACAAATAAAAAGGAGTGTTATTTATGGCAGCTTTAAATTTAACAACAAGTAATTTTGATTCAGAGGTTATGAATTCGGACAAGCCAGTACTTATTGATTTTTGGGCGCCGTGGTGCGGACCTTGCCAAATGGTTCTTCCAATTATCAGCGAGCTTGCAGAAGAAGTAACCAATGCAAAAATCTGCAAGGTGAACGTGGATGAAAATCCGGAACTTGCAAGGAAATTCCAGGTTATGAGTATTCCAACCCTAATCGTCATAAAAGACGGCAATGTAGCGAAGCGGGAAGTGGGTGCAAAATCAAAAGCCGAAATATTAGACATGATCGGCTAATATCCGGCTTTTGGCGTACACTATTCTTCTGTATTTAAGAACTCTGTTTCAATGAGTTCCCATATTTCATCTCTCCCCTGTTTTGTAACAGAGGAGAATGGAATTACTTTCGTTCCGGGTACAAGGTTTAAGCCTTGTTTTACCATCTTTACGTGTTTCTGTATTTGACTTCTTTTTAACTTGTCAAGTTTTGTCGCAATAATAATCGGATTATATCCCTGATGAACAATCCAGTCATACATCATTCTATCATTTGCCGACGGCTCATGTCGGAGGTCGATCAGCAGAAACACAGCTTTCAGCTGCTTTGAACCGTGCAGATAGCGTTCAATCAGTTTCCCCCACTGTTCCTTTTCCTTCACGGACACCCTTGCATAGCCATAGCCCGGCAGATCGACAAGATACATCTCTTTGTTAATATTATAGAAATTAATTGTCTGCGTCTTACCCGGCGTCGCCGAAGTCCTCGCCAAGGATTTCCTGTTCATAAGGGCATTAATAAGCGAAGATTTTCCCACATTTGATTTCCCGGCAAACGCTACTTCCGTAAGCTCCGTATCAGGAAGTCTACTTGTAATACCGCACACAATCTCCAGCTCCACATTTTTTATAACCATATCTTCCCTCCTTATTCCTGTACAAGAGCAATATCAAGTACTTCTCTCATATGGGATACCGGCAGAATTTCAAGACCTTTTGTAATCTCTGATGATAACTCTTCCACATCCTTCTTATTCTCTGACGGAATAAGTACCGTCTTGATTCCCGCCGCCTTTGCTGCAAGGAGTTTTTCTTTCAAACCTCCTATCGGAAGAACACGTCCTCTCAACGTAATCTCTCCGGTCATTGCCACATCGGCTCGCACTTTTTTACTGGCAATAGCAGAAAAATTAGCCGTAGCCATGGTAATCCCGGCGGACGGACCGTCTTTTGGAACCGCGCCTTCCGGAATATGAATATGAATATCATGTTCTTCAAAATATTTCGACTCAACACCGTAATCTCCGATTATGGAACGAATGTAGCTGATTCCTGTTCTTGCGGACTCCTTCATCACGTCCCCCATCTGTCCGGTGAGCATGAGTTCGCCTTTTCCCGGCATAATATTCACTTCTATCTGAAGGGTATCTCCCCCCACGCTTGTCCACGCAAGTCCCCGAACAACTCCAACTTCATCTTTTTCATTGGCCTTTTGGTACACGAATTTTTCCTTACCAAGATACTTGGCCAAATTGCTTTCCGTTACCCTGATTTTCGTCTTCTTGTCTTCAAGTATTTCTCTTGCCGCTTTCCTGCATATGTCTCCGATCCTTCTTTCGAGCTGCCGCACTCCCGCTTCCCTCGTGTAGCTGCGTGACATCCTCCGCAAGGCATTCTTAGTGATTGTCAGCTGTTCCTCCTTAAGACCATGCTTCTCAAGCTGCTTTGGAATTAGATGGCGCTCCGCAATATGAAACTTCTCATTATCAGTATAGCTGCTGATTTCAATAACCTCCATACGGTCAAGAAGAGGTCTTGGTATCGTCTGAAGCGTATTTGCTGTCGCTACAAAAAGAACTTCCGACAAATCAACAGGCACCTCCAGATAATGATCACGGAATTTCATATTCTGCTCGCTGTCAAGCACCTCCAAAAGAGCTGAAAACGTATCCCCTTTGTAATCTGTACTTACCTTGTCTATCTCATCCAGTAAAAGCAGCGGATTCTTCACTCCCGCTGTCTTCAAGGCATTTGCAATACGTCCCGGCATTGCTCCTACATATGTTTTCCTATGCCCGCGGATTTCAGCCTCGTCACGCACTCCGCCAAGTGAGATACGCACATATTTCTTCTGAAGCGCCTTTGCAAGCGACCGGGCAATTGAAGTTTTACCTGTTCCCGGAGGTCCTGAAAGGCAGAGAATCGGACTGTTCCCTTTGGATGTGAGCGCACGTACCGCAAGAAATTCCAGTATTCTTTCCTTAACATTCTCCAGTCCATAATGCTCCGCTTCAAGAATCTCTTTCGCATACCTAATGTCAAGATTATCCTCCGACACCTTATCCCAAGGCATTTCAATCATTGTCTCTATATAAGTTCTTATCACACCGTTTTCTGCCGGACTGTTCATAGCGCTTTTGAAACGTTTGATTTCTTTTTTTAGTTTATCCTTTACCTCCTGCGGCGCTTCAAGCTCTTTTACGGTCTCTTCAAATTCTTCAGCGTCAGAAAGCAGTGAATCATCTCCAAGCTCTTTACGGATCACTTTCAGCTCTTCTCTTAAAATATACTCTCTTTGCCCCTTATCCACACGTGCTTTTACTTTCTGTTGAAGTTCCTCTTTAATCTCCAGCACTTCTATCTCTTTGGTAAGCTTCTCTATAAGCATATCATATCTTTTAAAAACATCCGCTTCTTCCAAAAACTGCTGTTTGTCCTCATAGCCGAAATCCGCTCCGGCTGCAATCTCATCTATCACAGACTTGAGATTGTGTATTTTTCTGACCAATTCTTCCATGCCCTTTGAAATCTTCGGATTTTTAGCTGCATACCGCGAGAATACATCCTGAAGAGTTCTTATCATGGCTTCCTGTGCAATCGGCTCAGCTTCCACAAATGGATATCCGTCTATAGCCGCGGTCTCGGCTGAAAAATATGGCTCTGTCTCGGCGATTCTCTCAAGACTGGCCCTCTCTTCTCCGCAAACCAACACTCTGATTATTTTCTTGGGCAGCTTTATGATCTGTTTAATGACTGCAACCGTCCCGATATCATATAAATCCTCCCTGGTCACATCATCTGCCTCAATGACTTTCTGTGTCACAACAAAAATTTTCTGATCACCGGTCATAGCTTCCTGAATCGCCTGAATACTTCTTGCTCTGCTCACATCAAAATGAATTACCTCTCCCGGCAGTATTGTTATTCCCCTAAGAGGCACCATTGGCAACTTTTTTATCTGCTCATTCATATGTTTTCCCTCTATATCACAATAGAATTTATCGGCGTTTCCTATATCATCAAAAAGACGGGCTTTTGGTTCCCCATTAGCTCCGTCCTTATGAAACTTATGCGCTTATAAACTCTGTCTTGCTCCTCCCGTACAGCGGCTTTCCTTTTCCCTGCACAGCCTCTTTTGTGATTCTGCATGAACGAATACTATTATCTGACGGAACATGATACATTGTGTCCATCATAATTTTCTCCATAATAGCCCGCAGACCTCTCGCTCCTGTTTTTCTTGCCAAAGAAGTCTTCGCAATCTCTACAAGTGCCTCATCATCAAATGACAGATCAACACCATCCAGTTCCAATAACTTTTGGTACTGCTTTACAATTGCACTCTTCGGCTCTGTTAAAATACGAATCAGAGCCTCCTCATCCAGCATCTCCAAAGACACCGTTACCGGTACACGTCCCACAAGCTCCGGTATCAAACCGAATTTTACAAGATCCTGCGGCAGTACCTGCTGCAGAAGTCTGTCAATACTATACTCATGCCTTTGTGCAATCTCCGCATTAAATCCAATAGACTTTTTATCAATACGCGTCTCAATAATTTTGTCAATTCCCTCAAATGCTCCTCCGCAGATAAAGAGAATATTCGTTGTGTCAATCTGAATCAGATCTTGGTGAGGGTGTTTTCTTCCTCCCTGCGGCGGCACTGAAGCTACCGTCCCTTCAATTATTTTAAGAAGCGCCTGCTGCACTCCTTCTCCCGAAACATCGCGGGTAATAGACGGATTCTCTGATTTTCTTGTGATTTTATCAATCTCATCTATATAAATAATGCCATACTCTGCTCTGTCAACGTTGCCGTCAGCTGCCTGGATAATCTTAAGAAGAATATTCTCAACATCTTCACCCACATATCCCGCCTCTGTAAGCGCCGTTGCATCTGCAATTGCAAAAGGTACGTTTATAATTTTTGCAAGCGTTTGGGCAAGCATTGTCTTTCCGCATCCCGTCGGTCCCAGCATAAGTATGTTGCTCTTTTGGAGCTCTACGCCTAAATCCCTCTCAGCCATGATGCGCTTATAATGATTATATACCGCAACGGAAAGCACTTTTTTTGCCTCCTCCTGGCCAATCACATAATCGTCCAAAAACGCTTTCAATTCTTCCGGCTTCAGAAGATTAATATCTCCGAACCCGTTATCATCCTCATATTCAAATTCCTCTTCTATAATTTCTGCACATACGTCGATACATTCGTCACAAATATAAGCTCCGTTCGGACCTGCAATTAATTTGCGCACCTGTGCCTGTGTTTTATTACAAAATGAACACCTGATTGTATCGTCCATCCTTGCCATACTTCCACCTCATCTTTACACGCAAAAGAGATGTCTTTTTGACACCCCCCTTTTGCTTATTAACGGTTTACCACCACTCTATCAATCAGACCGTATTCTGCCGCTTCCTGAGCAGACATAAAATTGTCTCTCTCTGTATCGGCTGCAATCACCTCAAGGCTCTTGCCGGTTCTCTCCGCCAAAATCCCATTCAGCTTCTGACGTGTTTTTAAAATATGTTCCGCAGCGATCTGGATCTCTGTTGCCTGCCCCTGCGCTCCGCCTAACGGCTGGTGAATCATTATCTCTGCATTCGGAAGTGCAAAACGCTTACCCTTTGCTCCTCCCGCCAACAGAAACGCTCCCATACTTGCAGCCATTCCAATACATGTTGTCGACACATCGCATTTGATATACTGCATAGTATCATAAATTGCCATTCCGGCTGTTACAGAGCCTCCAGGACTGTTAATATATAACTGGATATCCTTCTCCGGATCCTCTGCTTCCAAATGTAACATCTGAGCCACGATTATACTTGCAGACACGTCCGTTACTTCCTCTCCAAGGAAGATGATTCTATCTTTCAGAAGCCTTGAATAAATATCGTAAGAACGCTCCCCGCGGCTTGTCTGTTCAATGACATAAGGTATTAAACTCATATGCTGCCTCCTTATTTTGAAATGACATCCTATTTTTCTACTGCATTGTCCACTACGAAAGCAACAGCCTCCTGAACAGCAATATCCTTCTTCATCTGTTCTTTCTCTGCTTCTCCCATAAACTCTTTCAGCTTATCGGCTTCCATCTTATATGCCTCTGCCATCTTGACAATCTCTTCATCAATTTTCTCTTCTGTAACTTCAATATTTTCAGCTTTTGCAATTGCCTCTAATACCAATCTTGTCTTGATATTCTTTACGGCCTGCGGTCTTAACTCTGAAAGCATCTTCTCTGAAGTCATTCCCGTAAACTGCATGTACTGTTCCATTGAAAGGCCCTGCTGTCTGATTCTCTGCGCAAAGTCTTCTGACATCTGGCGAACCTGTGTGTCGATCATAGCCTCAGGGATGTCCATTTCTGCATTGGCTACTGCCTGCTCAATTGCCTGTTCCTCTTTCTTACGCCTGCCTTCTTCTGCTTTTTCATCTTTAATCTTAGTTTTAATATCAGCTCTGTATTCTTCCAGCGTATCAAATTCAGAAACCTCTGATGCGAACTCATCATCAAGCTGCGGAAGCTCCTTTGCTTTAATCTCATGAATTTTACACTTAAATACTGCCGGCTTGCCAGCTAAATCTGCCGCATGATATTCTTCAGGGAACGTTACGTTCACATCCACTTCTGATCCTGTCTCAGCGCCGATTAACTGCTCCTCAAATCCAGGAATAAATGAACCTGAGCCAATTACTAATGAGTGATTCTCTCCTTTACCGCCCTCAAAAGCAACACCGTCAACAAATCCTTCAAAATCTAATATAACCTCGTCCTTATCCTGAACCGGCCGTCCTTCTACCGTAATTGTTCTTGCATTCTTCTCCTGCTCTTTTTCAAGTCTCTCATCAACCTCTTTCTGAGTTACTCTAGTGGAAGTCTTGTCAACTGAAAGTCCCTTGTACTCGCCAAGAGTCACTTCCGGTTTTAAAGCTACCTCTGCCGTAAAGATAAATGACTTTCCTTTTTCAATCTGAACCACATCAATCTTTGGCTGTGATACGATATCAAGCCCCGCCTCGTCATATGCATTTGAATAAGCTTTCGGAATGACTGCGTTAGCGGCATCATCATAGAAAACTTCTGCGCCATACATTTTTTCTACCATTTGGCGAGGTACTTTCCCTTTACGGAAACCTGGCACACTGATGTTTTTCCTCTGTTTCATATATGCACCATTCAATGCTTTTTCAAACTCTTCCGCGGAAACTTCAATTGTAAGCTTTGCCATATTGTGTTCCATTTTTTCTACTTGTAAACTCATTTCCTATTTTCCTCCTTATATAAAAAAGCCCTTAGGCTTATCTATTTCGCACTCATTAGTGCAGTATAACATAATCTTTCTTAAATTTCCAGTGTTTTCTACCCCTGAATTACATCTAAACAGAGTATTTTCATGACTAAATTCGATATTTCATCATCATCAGGCACAAATCGACCTTTTTCATCCTTACTGATTGTAAGTACCACCGTCTCTGTGTCGCCATAAGACGCCTCTCTATAAGCTGTGTCGAGCAGTTCATAAGACTGTGCGGTAATGTCAGCCAGCATCATCTGCATCTGTTCTTCCTCTGTACCCTGATATTCGCCACGCTCCGCCTTTTCACTGACTTCTCCCGCATTTTCCTCAAGCAGCGCTTTCCATCTTACAAATACATCCACAGGCTCTATCTCCACGCTCACCAAGTATGCTTCACTGCTCTTTTTCTCCACACCCTTCACATCATAACGCACTGAACGGAAAATTTCCTGACAGAGTACATTGAATTTTTCCTCCATCCCTTCACTGGCATTCAAACCTTCTGTAAGGCTTTCCGAAAATGCTGCAATATAGTCCTCGTACTCGTCCTCCAACTGCTTATTCCCGGCCTCCCCGGCATAAGCTGCCAAAGCCTCCGTCTCTCCTTGGAACATATGGTCAAGCACTGCCCGGGTGTACCCTTCTGCATCAAATCCGCCGCAGGCTGTCAAGA
>CANAZK010000094.1 GCA_947366105.1 uncultured Lachnospiraceae bacterium
GAACCCCTGATTCCAGCGTGAGAGGCTAGCGTCTTAACCGCTTGACCATGGAGCCTTAACTCGTACTTGCTTATTATAGTATAGTTTCCCATAAAAAGCAAGTACTTTTTGTAAAATATTTTTGTAACAGTTCAGCTCATATGACATGCTACATAATGCTCATTTTCCACCATGCGAAGTTTTGGCTCCTCTGTTCTGCATCTCTCTGTTGCATACTTACAGCGGTTCCTGAATCTGCATCCTGCCGGCGGATCAACCGGACTTGGAATATCCCCTCCCATTTTAATTCGATTCTTTGCCTCCTCCACTTTCGGATCCGGTATCGGAATTGCCGAAAGCAGCGCTTTCGTATATGGGTGCATCGGATTTGCATACAGTTGGTTCGATGCCGTAATTTCTACCACCTTGCCGAGATACATGACCATTACACGATCCGATATATATTTTACCATAGAAAGATCATGTGCAATAAACATATAAGTCAGACCTTTCTCTTTCTGTAATCTTCCCAACAAATTGACAATCTGCGCCTGAATAGAAACATCCAAAGCGGATATCGGCTCATCACAGACAATGAATTCCGGCTCTACCGCAAGCGCTCTTGCAATGCCGATTCTCTGTCTCTGTCCCCCGGAAAACTCATGCACAAATCTTTCTCCGTACTGTTTGTCAAGTCCCACCGTAACAAGCAGTTCCTCCACCCTCTCTCTGATCTCCTTCTCGGATTTCAGCAGATTATGCGCTCGAATTCCCTCTGCAACAATATCATAGATTCTCATCTTCGGATCCAAAGATGCATAGGGATCTTGGAAAATAATTTGAGCATGCTTTGTAAAACTTTGGCGGGCTTTCCCTTTCATCTGATGCACGTCTTCTCCACGGTAAAGAACAGCTCCATCTGTTCTGTCATATAAACCCAAAACCGTTCTCCCGCAGGTGGTCTTTCCACAGCCCGACTCACCCACAACACCAAGCGTTTCTCCCTTGCGAATATAGAAAGATACATCATCCACGGCTTTCAGTGTATTCTTCCCTGCTTTGAAGTATTTCTTCAGTCCTTTTACTTCCAATAAATATTCATTCTTCTCTGCCATTATTGTTCCTCCTCCCGGATCCAGCAGCATACTTCATGTCCTTCTCCGACACATATCTCTTCCGGGAATGCAGTTTCACAAATATCACAGCGCATTTTACATCTAGCCGCGAACGGACATCCCTTCGGTGGATTTGCCATGTTCGGCGGCGCTCCTTCGATTGTTTCCAGTTCTTCGTCTTCCATATCAAGACGAGGTACCGCTCTAAGAAGCGCTTTGGTATATGGATGTGCAGGACGATAGAAAATATCGTATGCGCTTCCCCGCTCTACGATTTTCCCTGCATACATTACGATAATATCCGTAGCAAAATTCGCTACAATTCCCAAGTCATGCGTAATAAGAATGATACTCATATGATGCTCTTTTTGAATTTCTTTCATCATATCCAAAATATCTGCCTGCACCGTGACATCCAGCGCCGTTGTCGGCTCATCCGCAATCAGAAGCGCCGGATTTAATGTTACTGCGATACCAATCATAACGCGCTGACGCATTCCCCCTGAAAATTCATGAGGGTACTGTTTCATACGCAGTTCAGGATTCGGAATTCCCACTCTTGCAAGCACTTCTACCGCTTCATCCCACGCCTGTTTTTTGCTCACTTTTTTATGGACAAGGATTTTCTCCATAATCTGTTTCCCAATTGTCATAGTCGGGTTCAAAGCCGTCAACGCATCTTGAAAACAAATCGAACATTTCTGTCCTCTGTAATCTTCCCACTGCGCCTGTGTATATTCCTGAATATTCTCGCCTTGAAATAGAATCTTACTTTCTTCACTCAAAAACCCCGGGGTCTTCACCAAACCCATAATGGATTTAGATGTAACGGATTTTCCACACCCGGATTCTCCTACAATTGCCGTTACGCTCCCCTTTTTAATGTCAAACGATACATCCCTTACAGCCTGTATCTCACCCTGAAGAGTCCGAAACGTCACAGATAGATTTTTTACTTCCAACAAATTTTCCATAACCTGTTCCTCCTCACTATTTGATTAACTTCGGGTCGAGTATCTGCTGCAGTATGTCGCCCAATACATTGAAACAAAGTACTGTAGCAAGAATCATAACACCCGGCGCAACAGCCATAATCGGATTATGTAATATAAATTTCTGCGCTGTCTGCAGCATGCTTCCCCATGACGCCATAGGAAGCTGAACTCCATAGCCCAAAAAGCTTAATGCCGACTCATCCAAAATCGCATTTGCTATGCTAAGACTGGCAGATACAATAATCTGCGGCATCAGGTTCGGTATAATATGTGTCCGGATAATTGTTCCCCGCGACACCCCAAGTGATTTTGCAGCAATAATAAAATCACGTTCTTTTAACGTCAAAGTCTGCGCTCTTACCACGCGGGCAACTTTCGTCCACGAAAAGAACGCGAGCATTCCTACTAACGAGAACATATTTCTAGGCAGAAATGCATAAATAGCAATAATAAATAACAAACTTGGCACAGACATAAATATATCTACAATTCGCATAAGAATTACATCTACCATGCCTCCCATGTAACCGCTGATTGTTCCGATAAATGTCCCCACAATAACAGCCACACACATGGAAGCAAAACCGACAATAAGAGAAACTCTTCCTCCGTAGATTGTCCGGGTGAGCGTATCACGGCCGATATCATCTGTTCCTAATAAGTGTTTGCTGCTGATGCCTTGCATTTTTTCGGCCACATTTGACGCATCCGGGTCGTAAGGCGAAAGCGGTGCAAGAATTGCCGCCAACACAATCAACAAAACCAATATTGTGCAGACGACTGCCATTTTGTTGGAAAGGAATACCTTTTTCATTGCTTTTTTATCCATTGCTCTTCTCCTTTCCTTGTTTGATTCGCGGATCCGCAAATCCATATAAGACATCCGCCAAGAAATTACCAATCAAAAGCACAGTACACGCAAGCATTGTAATTCCCATAATCATCGTGTAATCACGGCTGTTAACAGCGCTCATACAAAGCGTGCCAAGCCCCGGCCATCCAAACACGGATTCTACAATAAAAGATCCGGTAATTAAAGTTCCGAAATTCATTCCCACCATAGTGATAATTGGCAGAAGACAATTTTTCAGGACATGGTTTTTCATTACCTGAACACGTGGAACTCCCTTTGAAACAGCAGTGGTCACATACTCTTCTTCCATCTGTTCAATCGTATTAGAACGGATGTATCTGACAAATACCGCCGTATTATTTACACTCAAAACAATGACCGGTAATATAGCATGCCTGATTACATCCGCCGCAGAGGTCACGCCTACCGTACGCATACCCGCGCTGGGAAACAGTCCCAAATGCAGCGAAAAAACAATAATCATCATAATTCCAAACCAAAAAGCAGGGAGGGAAATCCCTAGATATGAAATACCGCTGATAATGTTATCAATCCACCGATTTTTATAATATCCTGCCAGCAGTCCCAAAGGTATGGCCGCTAATACGGAAAGTACAAGCGCCGCACCCATGAGCCCAATGGTATTGGGAAGCTTATCCATAATCTGATCTTTCACCGGCTGATGGTTGCTTACGGACATTCCCCAGTCCCCTTTCAGCATATTACCTGCCCAATTTAAATATCTTTCTATTACATTTCCGTTTAAACCGAGTTCCTCACGCATAGCATCCATCTGTTCATCCGTCATTTTATAAGAAGATTTTGCCGGCGATGTATATAGGTAAAGCGGGTCGCCCGGTGAAAAATAAATAATGGAAAATGAAAATATTGATACTGTAATAAATACAATCAACATCTGCGCAAGACGGTTTACTATAAATTTTTTCATCTGCTCTCCTTGTATAATAAGCAAGGAATAGATTCTGCCGAAAAGAATCTATTCCCATTACTCTTCTATCATGCGTCTATTTGAAAGAAAGCTTTGTATAATCTTCAAATACAGGTGTTGTCGATAAATCTTCTGTTCCTTCAAGAGTATCGCTTGTTGCAAAGCAGTAATTTGGATATGCGATCGGGTATACAAGATAAGCCTCCGCCGCTTTCTGCTGTAATTCTTTATAGATTGCTGCTCTTTCTTCTACATCTGTTGTCTGTCTTCCTTTTTGGAACAAATCGAGGATCTCTTGAGGAGTATCCACGTTTATACCCCATGTTCCGTCAAGCATACCCGCAACTACGTTATCCGGGTCGCCGATTGCCGCGTATTCATTTAAGTATAATTCATAGTCGTCCTGATCTGTAAATACAACATCAAAGAAACCGTTTGCATCAATTCCCTGAATCTCAACATTAACATCAATTGCTTTTAACTGTTCCTGAATTAAAAGAGCCGTTGCTTCCATATAGCCCCTGTCTGTATTATAGTGAAGTATAATTGTCTTCCCGGCAAGTCCTGAACTCTGAGCCAGACTCTTTGCCTCATCAAGATTCTGCTCATATCCTTTTATACTCTCATCATAGAATGTATTGCGATTACTAAAAATAGAATTTGCTGTCTTTCCCATGTAATCTCCATAAGCGCCTTTCACAATCTCTTCCTGATTGAGAGCCATAAATACAGCTTTTACCGCGTCACGGTTGTTCCATGTAGCGCAGTATTTGTTCCATGCAAGATATTTTACACGGCCTTCCGCTAATGTATGAAGCGCAACGCCGTCCGTCTCATTGACTGATTTCACCACGTCATCAGAAGATGCCGCCAAGAAATTGATTTCTCCATTCTTAAATGCAACTTCCTGTGCACTTGGGTCAGAAATTACTTTGAAGATAATCTTGTCAATCTGCGGTTCGCTGCCATAATAATCTTCAAATTTCTCAAGCACGAGAGATTCTCCATCCTTGAACTCTACAAGCTTGTACGGACCTGAACCGATATCTGTCAGGTTTGCCTCAGCCGATTTGATATCTGTATTTCCGTCAAATGCATGTTCCGGAATAAGAATCAGATTCCCAAGTAACGAGTAATAAGAAGCGGATACTTCCGGAAGTGTAAACGCAACCGTCAGTTCATCTACCTTTTCCGCTTTTACTTCCTGCTCATCTACAAATACCACGTTGGAAAATCCTGCGCCGTTGTTTGTATTTAAATTGCAATTAAATGTGAAAATTACATCGTCTGCTGTAATCGCTTCTCCGTCATGCCATTTCAAGTTGTCCTTTAATTTCATTGTATAAACAAGACCATCTTCAGAAATCTCACAGCTCTCTGCCAAATACCATCTGGTTTCATCCTGGTCTACATAGTACAGTTCGTCCTGATACGGTGCAAGCTGAAATGCACCTTCAGCCATTGTCTCCAAATTACCATTCAAACTTGTTACTGTTGCGGATACCGGCATTACCAAAGAATCACTCTCTTTAGTATCAGTTTCCTTTCCGCCATTTGAGCTTTTGCCGCAGCCTGCAATAAGTGTCGCTGTAACCGCCGCACACAACAGTAGGCTCATAAACTTTCTTTTCATATACATTTCTCCTTGTTAACATCCTTAATATTTATGCATTTTGCAAACGTCTACAAATTCATTTCATATTTTATCGTTCGACAATAATTTTGTCCAATCAATAATTTTAATAGCTCTTCGTGTATTCATTGAAAGCATCTATAACATTTGTAATCATGTCGCAAAAGAACAAAATACAAAAACTGCCGGAACTTTTAATAGTTTCCGGCAGTTTCTTTATATGTCTCCAAAGAGCAAGCACTTTTTTATTTCAGCATCACCCAGTAACCTTGAATGAAAATAAACAATACAATAAGCGGCAGGACAAAGGTCAGATAAAATCTCATAGCCTTCCCTCCCGGGAACTTCATGCCCGCCCCGGCATTTGCTTCTTTAACAAAATTATCCCAGCCCCAGCCGTATCTTGTCACACAGAACAGAAGATACACAAGAGAGCCAAGCGGAAGCAGATTGTTGCTTACCAAAAAGTCCTCAATATCCATAATGTTCTTGCCGCCGATTGTAAACGACGCCCAGTCTGTCATCCCAAGCACACACGGAATTCCTAATATAACTAATGCAATACCGTTAATGATAACAGACTTATTGAGGCTCCAGCCCAGCATATCTTGGAAACATGCAATAATATTTTGGAATACGGCAATAATCGTTGAAAATGCAGCAAAGGTCATAAATAGGAAGAACAAAGTTCCCCATATTCTGCCCCCTGCCATCTCATTAAATACATTTGGCAGCGTTACAAATACAAGTCCCGGACCTTCTCCCGGATTAATGCCAAAGGCAAAACATGCCGGAAAGATAATAAGCCCCGCGGTAATTGCCACAAACGTATCAAGAACTGTCACGCTCACCGCCTCGCCCATAAGCGTCCTTTCTTTCCCGATATAACTTCCAAAAATTGCAAGGGAACCGATTCCGATACTGAGAGTAAAAAATGCCTGCCCCATCGCTGCAAATACAGTAGTTCCTATACCTGCACTTTTCATCTTGCCAATATCCGGCTTCAGATAGAACACAAGACCTTCCGCTGCATTCGGAAGCGAAACTGCCCGAATAACAAGCAGGAACATAATTAAAAGAAGGCTTACCATCATTACCTTTGTAATCTTTTCCACGCCTTTCTCAAGACCAAAGGAACACACAAGCAATCCCATAACCGATATCAGCGCCATCCAGAAAATCATCTCATTTCTGTTTGTTGTCAGCTCCCCGAATATCCGCGCAACATGCTCTGCATCCGTCCCCACGAATTCACCTCTCGCCATTTTAAAGAAATATGCCAGCATCCATCCGCCCACGGTTGTGTAGAACATCATCAGCAAATAATTGCCCGCTATGGCAAAGTATTTGTGTATATGCCACTTTGCTCCCTTGGGCTCAAGAACCTCATAGGATCCCCCCATACTCTTTTGGCTGGCACGTCCGACCGCAAATTCCATAACCACGATCGGCAGACCAAGCGCCAACAGAAAGAACAGATAGATGAGCACAAATGCTCCCCCTCCATACTGTCCCGTAATATACGGGAACCTCCATACATTTCCCAAACCGATTGCACATCCTGCCGAGATCAGGATAAATCCCAATCTCGACGAAAATTTTTCTCTCTTGTCCATTTTACTTTATTCCTCTTTCTTTTCAAGCAATATCTCCGCAGCTTCATACATAAGCGCGGATTTATATTCCGGGTCAATCATTATTTCCAAACACTGGCGTTCATTTTGGATTGTAACCTCATCATGCTCGCCGCCAAACTCCCCGTCCAGCGTCCACGGAATTTCCTCCAAAGATTCAAATTTAATCTCTTTTGCCTTGAATGAATACATATATTTCGAATCCTGCTGTCCCGAAACAAGAGACAACAGAATATCGTTTAATTCCAACGGATTTCTCGGGTACTTAATCAACGTCGCTTCAAACTCCCCGTCATTAAATACAACGTTCTTCCCTATCATGTTGCGAAATCCTCCGACAGATTTGGAATTCGTTACCATGCCAAATACAAACTCATCCTCAATCACTTCTCCGTCATGTGTAACTTTTATATTATAAGACGGAACCCCAAATAACCTCTTAGTCCCCTCCAACACATACGCCAAATGACCGAGAACATTCTTAACTTCCTGCTTTGTTTCATAAGACACATCCGTAAACAGTCCAAATGCGGCAATATATATAAATACATCTTTATTAAAATGCCCTACGTCACAGGCAAACGCCTCCCCATTCACTGAAACATCCGCCGCTTTCAACAGGTCCTTCGGAATGTGCAGGCTATTCGCAAAATCATTGGTTGTTCCGGTCGGAATATATCCAATCGGAATCTTCTTCTCACGCCGCATCATGCCGGTTACCACTTCATCTAAAGTACCGTCGCCTCCGCTGCACACAAGCAGATCGTAATCTCCGGTAAAATTTGCCACTTTTTTATACCCGTCACGATACTTCTGCGTCGGATACACCGTCACCTCGTAACCCGCTTTTACAAAAATATCAAAAATGTCCGACAATTTAGGTTTCAGCAGACCTTTTCCTGCATTTGGGTTGTAAATAAATAATAACCTTTTCATAAACCCTCCCTTGAATCAACTTTATAACGAAAAGGAATGTGCAGAGCACATCCCTTTTAATCTATTCGCTTGTCATCAAAAGCTCCTTCATCTTCTCGGCCGCAGCTTCCTCATCATCACCCTCTGCCACCACTGCCAGGCTGTCCCCTGTTAAAAGCTGAAGACTCATCATTCCCATAATACTTTTTGCATTAATCTTTTTTGTTCCGATTTCAATAAAAACCTGGCTCTTAAATTCATTTGCCACCTGTACTACCTTTGCCGTGACTCTCGCACAAATGCCCTCCTCTGCCTGAATCGTAACCGTTTGCCTAATCATAATGTACCTCCTTGTTTTTCCTGAGTTTATCAGCGATACTGCTCAATTTTCTCAGTCGGTGATTTACACCTGATTTCCCGACCGGGGGTATCAGTAAATCTCCCAATTCTTTTAATGTTGCTTCCGGATATGCCAGCCTTATCTGCGCTGCGTCCATAAGCGCCGCCGACAAATTTTCCAACCCAACCGTATCTCGAATATACTTGATATCCTCAACCTGCTTTACGGCAGCTGATACCGTCTTATTAATATTCGCGGTTTCACAGTTGACTTTCCGGTTCACAGTGTTTCTCATCTCTTTCAATATGCGGATATTCTCAAATTTCATTAATGCAACATGAGCTTCCATAATATTCAGGACGTCTGCAATTTGAGAACCTTCTTTGATATATACTACATAAGATTTCTTACGCAGTATTACCTTCGCATCAATCCCGAAACTATTAATAATCCTCTTAAGCTGCTCGGCTTTTCCCTGTGCAGCACAGACAATCTCAAGATGATACGATTTCTCCGGGTCACTGACAGACCCAGCCGCAAGAAACGCACCTCTTATGAACGCCCTCTTACAACAGCTCTGTTGGACAACCGTATTCCTGACAACAGAAAGCTCTTCCAGCACATCCCCGTCCTGATTCAATAATTTCGCCGCGTGAAGGAGCCGCAATGCTTCCTCATGTCCTCTGACAATAATCCAATATGAAACACTCTGCCTTGAAAGATTTCTCCGAATTGAAATTTCAGCTTTTATATTAAATGTTTTTTTCAATAATGTAAAGCACTTTCTTGCAACAATAACGTTTTCCGTATGAATTTTAATAGAATACTGCTCTCTGCTGTCAATCATGACACTTCCGCACATGCTGATAAAAGCCGCCGCTTCGGCAATCCGGCAATGCCTTGCCTGACTAATCTGCCCGCCTAATTCTTCCTTTACTTCTCCCGAAAATGACATTTGCCACCTCTATTCTGCCTTTCTCACCGCATCCTTTTCAATATCCCGGTGTTCAATTCTCACTCCGTAATCACTGAACTTCTCAAGATGACGGTATAATTCATTGGCAAGCGTCACTGAACGGTGTTTGCCTCCCGTGCAGCCGATTCCTATCACAAGCTGGTGTTTCCCCTCCGCTATGTACTGCGGAATTAAAAATTCAATCATATCTCTGAGCTTCACAAGAAATTCTTCCGCATTTCCATTGCTCATAACATATTGCTGAATTTCCCTGTCATTTCCCGTCTTTGGACGAAGTTCTTCAATATAGTATGGATTAGGTAGAAACCTGACGTCGAACACAAGATCCGCATCATTGGGTATTCCATATTTAAAGCCGAATGATACTACTGTAATATACAGATTCTTATATTCATGATTGTCTACGAAGATTTTATTAAGCTCTTGTTTCAGCTCCCTTGTTAAAAGAAGGCTGGTATCTATAATATATTCCGCCTTGCGTTTAATAGGACTTAATATTGACCGTTCTCTTTCAAGACCTTCCCATATGTTCCCATGCACTGCCAAAGGGTGATTTCTTCTCGTCTCTTTGTAACGTTTGACAAGAACCGGATCCCCCGCCTCAAGAAAAAGCATTTCATGGGAAATGTCCTTAAGCGTCTCATCTAAGTCCGCAAAATTCTGCCCTCCTCTTATATCAATCCCAAGCGCAACCTTATTAAATTCCGCACTTGGAACCTTCAATAACTCCGCCAGCTTCGGCAGCAGCGGCAAAGGCAGATTATCAATACAAAAATATCCAACATCCTCCAGCATCTTAAGGGCGGTACTTTTCCCTGCCCCCGACATCCCCGTAACAATCACAAATCTCATCCTAAAATTCTCCCAGTTTCTTTACCTCCGGCTCAAGCGGCACGCCAAATTTCGCTTCCACCCGATCCGATACCTCTTTCATTAGTTTCACCACATCTGCCGCCGTAGCGTGATCTTTATTAATCACAAATCCACAGTGCTTTTCAGACACCTGTGCGCCGCCCGTCTGGAATCCTCGAAGCCCGGCGTCCTCTATCAGTTTACCGGCAAAATAGCCCTCCGGTCTCTTGAATGTACTTCCGGCGCTTGGGTACTCCAACGGCTGTTTGGAGGTTCTTTTTTCCTTCAGTTCATCCATTCGGACACGAATCTCTTCAGTACTGCCCTCTTGAAGCCGAATGACGGCCTCCAAAGCAATGTAGCCCTCTCTCCCTACAATGCTGGTTCTATACCCCAGCTCTAATTCTTCGTTGGAAAAAGTCTTTACATGTCCTTCCTTTGTCAATACTGTTACCTCTTTCAGTACATCCTTCATTTCTCCGCCATAGGCTCCCGCATTCATCACAATTGCGCCTCCAAGCGTCCCGGGAATCCCCGCCGCGAATTCAAAACCCTTAAGTCCGTGCTTCAATGCCTCGCTTGCTATCTGGGACAGGAGCGCTCCCGCCTTTGCCCTAATCTCAGTACCTGACGTTTCAATATCGTTCATCTGTTTATAAATCTGTATAATTACACCCCGGTATCCCTTGTCGCTTACAAGAAGATTACTCCCATTTCCTAATATATAGAATGGAACCCCCTCTTTATTACACAAACTCACAATATTCCGAATCTGCTCTGCATTATCGGGGCGTACAAAATAGTCCGCCGGTCCACCGATACGAAAGGTAGTATGCCTATTCATCGGCTCATCCGGCAAAACAAACTTTTCATCTATCAGCTCTGTCAACTGGTTATAAAATTTTGCCTGCATCTTACTCTCCTAATTACAAATTCTATTCCCGTCCATAATACACCAATATTTCAGCAAATTCAATGAGGTCTTGCAAATTTGCCCAAAAT
>CANAZK010000095.1 GCA_947366105.1 uncultured Lachnospiraceae bacterium
GGAAGAAGTAAAACAGCGTATGGAAAACGGTATGTTTTTTGAGATTCAACACAAAATGTTGAAACCGGAAGTTTTGGAATATATTTGTGAAAATCAGTTATACGAATACTGCTGTTTTGTCACGGACGATACAATGGCAGACGTGCTTTATGAAAATGGACAGCTCAATTATGTTGTACAACAGGCCATCGAAGCCGGTTTTCCACCGGAACAGGCGCTGTACTGCGCTACTTACACTCCATGCCAGCGTATGCATTTATACGACCGCGGTGTTATCGCCCCTGGAAAAACGGCGGATTTTCAGCTGCTCTGCAATCCATCCATACTGAAACCGGATTATGTATATAAAGACGGCGTAGAAATATTTTCTGCAGTAGACACGGAAAATTCTCCGGTTCCATATAGCTTACCGGAGGAAGTCCGACCGCCTGAAGAGCATGCATTAAGAGGTGCTCCTAGGTATAATTTCCCAAAAGATTTTTACCATAGTGTACAACTTCCTCCGATCACTTTGGAGGACTTTCAGATTCCTCTGCCTGACAGCGTTGAGCCGAACTGCACAGAAGTTACTGTACGGGTAATGGAAATCCATCCGGACAGAACGCAGACCACGGAAAAGTTGATATCTATGCCGGTGAAAAATCACTGTTTAGACTGGCATAGTAGTGGATGTCTACTTGCAATGGTAATTGAGCGCCATGGCAAAAACGGAAACATTGGCTATGGATTTATCACCGGTTCCTGTATAAAAACCGGAACTGTTGCAACTACTTATTTTCATGATCACCATAATCTTTTTGTTGCCGGAGATCATCCGGCGGATATGCTGATTGCCGTAAGACGGCTAATTAAACTGCAAGGAGGAATCCTTACGGTCAAGGATGGAGAAATCCTCTCGGAACTGTCACTTCCGGTCTGCGGTATTCTTTCTGAAAAAAGCGTGGAGGAAACCGCCCTTTGTCTAAAGCAGGTACGAGAAAGTCTGGAACAATTAGGTTACCGGCATAACAATCCAATCATGTCTCTTGGAACACTCGGTCTGCCGGTAAGTCCTGCGCTGAAATTGACGGATAAAGGATTAATCGACGTAAAAAAAGGTGCTGTTACAGAATTATTTGTAAAATAGATTATACTAAAACACGGGAATAAAAATTCAAATTTTACTCCCGTGTTTCTCTTACATTTTCTCATGAACAATTCGCATTTATCAAAAATCGCCTCTTTTTTTACGACGTTCTGCAATCTGTGCCGCAAATATGTTTTGTGTGATTTTTTCCTGATCGGCTTCACTCAGCTCTATAAACTGGCACCCGTATTCAAATTTGGACTCACCTTTTTCTATAACACGCAGTACCTTGCAGAATATAGCAGACTCCGGTCTGTCTTCAAGCAGTTGGACTTTCAACAAAAATTTGTCATTTTTATAGTATCTGAATTCGGAACCGATTCTGGCTCCGCCTACGCTGATATCCAAAAGCCGGCAGGGTCTCTCTCCACTCGTCAAACCGCCGAACATGGTAGATGTTGCTTCAAGGTCTGTGTTAAGACGAAAAAACGCGCGATCATTACTGATTCTAGTAACATCAAGTCCCTCAACCTTCCAAATATGTTTTTCCAAAGGCGTAATGTCGCCCTCCAAATAAATTGCTTTCCTATCCTCATCATTGTATCCGCGAATCTTGGCGTGGATAGGTTCGTCATTTTGATTTTGGGAAACTTCGGCTTCGGAATATTGGTGCAGCTCTCCTGAACTTCCCCGAATTCCTTGCAATTTCGCAACAAAAAGCAATCCTCCGTCAACAGTGGTTACCTCGACCCTCATACCGGAATATTCCTCGAACCCCAGTATGTCACCTTCGTCTTCGTATTCTTTTTCTACCTCTTTTTTTTTGGTATTTATTCCAAATAGATTTAGTAATTTCACGCTATGTTCCTTTCTTTTTTTATTTTAAATATGTACTTTTGAATATGTGCTTTTCATGTTTAAAAGCTTTATTTTTCGTGCCACTGCTCCATTTTTTCGTTTGCCCATGCGACTCTGTTTCTTCCAAACCTTTTTGCATCGTACAGCATGGTATCTGCAACTTTCAAATAGACATCATAAGCGGATTCCTTATCGGGAAGTACGGTGACGCCTCCTATACTGATCGTGACCCATTTAGAAACTGACGGTTCATGCGGTATATGAAGATCTTCTACTGCCTGGCGGATTGTTTTCAAATGTCCGAATACTCTGTCAGCATCGCCGCCGAGTACAAACGCTACAAATTCTTCGCCGCCGTAACGTGCCACAAAATCTGTGCTGCGCTGCAGATGTGAAGATATTGTCTTAGCCACATTGGCAATGACCTTGTCTCCTGCAGGATGCCCAAACGTGTCGTTGTATGCTTTAAAATGGTCAATATCAAACATGCAGATAGAAAACGGAACTTTCAGGCGTACCGCTTCATTCCATTTTATAATGCTGTAACGGTCGTACTCCCGCCTGTTTGCAATTCCAGTCAATTGGTCTGTTCTGGATTGCTGTTCAATCTGTCTTCGATAACTGTACAGCTTGACATGGGTATTGACCCTTGCTTTTACAATCAACGGATTAAACGGCTTGGCAATATAATCGACCGCTCCTAATGTGAACCCGCGCTGTTCATTTTGAATATCAGAAAGACTGGTAATCAAAATAACCGGAATACTCTGTGTAATAATCTCCTCCTGCAATTTTTTCAACAATGTAAATCCATCCATCCCAGGCATGACTACATCCAGCAGAATCAATGAAAAAGTAGTTTCACCTACGCAACAAAGTCCGGCCTCTGCCGTTTGTGCAATCGTAATGTCATAATCGTCTTCTAAAATAGATTTTAACTGGGTGGCCTGTAAAAGGCTGTCGTCAATGATAAGTATCTTTTCCATATTTGTCATTTATGCTCCTTGCTTAATACTCAAACCAGCTGTTAAACGCATTCTCCCATTATTCTGCTTTAGCAGCGGCTGTGTAGAATATATATTTATATTCTACATGAAAAACGGTTCTTTTACAAGCAGTAAAAAATTAGCTCTCATTTGTTTATATAAAAAGAAACTTGATACTTAGAGTTTCTTCCACACTTCTTCCACATCCACGCCTGTCTCTATTTCTTTCACAATGCGTTTGCTGTCCACAGATGCTATTTTCTCATTGCTGTAATCCATTGCCACAAAAGCAGCAAAAAGAAGAACAGCTATAAACATCCGAAATCCGAAGCCTCCTGCTTCGTCTGCATTCTCCTCACTGCTCCGGTACAGGCTTGAATAGAGTGAACTGTATCTAGGGTGTATTGCAGGTGGGATCCTGGAATCCCCGTATCTTCTCCTTGTCTGCTCCAACAACTGTTTTCTGCGTTTCTCTGACTCATTCATGACCTTACCTCCAACACATAGAATTTATAAATGGGACATATACCGTATTACTACAATATATGTCCCATTCTTCATTTTATAATAGCAAATTGCATTGTTTTTAGCGGTCAGCCAGTTCGTTAATAATATCTTCCCATGTCACACCTTTTTCAACCATAAGTACCATTGCATGATAGAGAAAATCTGCCAACTCATATTTTACTTCCTCCGGATTCGGATTCTTGGCGGCAATCACAATTTCCGTTGCTTCTTCCCCAAGTTTTTTTAGGATTTTATCAATTCCTTTTTCAAAAAGATAATTTGTATAAGATCCTTCTTTCGGATTTTTCTTTCTATCGGTAATTGTTTCATATACATCTTCAAAAACTTTAAGCGGATTCTTTTCACTGTAATCACTGCCGGCTAAAGGCTGGAAGAAACAGGTTGCGTTCCCCGTGTGGCATGCGGCGCCTACTTGTTCCACCTTTGCAAGAAGCGTGTCCTTATCACAATCAATCGTGAGCGATTTTAGATATTGATAATGTCCTGAAGTCTCCCCTTTGACCCAAAGTTTATTACGGCTTCGGCTGTGATATGTCATTCTTCCGGTCTTAATCGTATGGTTAAACGCCTCCTCGTCCATATATGCAAGCATCAAAACCTTGCCGGTTTTATAATCCTGTGTAATGACCGGAATCAAGCGGTTTTCATCGGTTTTAAATTCCGAGAATTCCATAATACTTTCAAAAGACGTCATTTTGATGTTCTCCTGGCAGCATTTCTCTTTAAATGCCGCAAAATCCATCTCCATTCTGTTTACATAGCGCCCGGACAGCCCCTTCACACCCGGTGATTTCAGTATATTCAAAAGTTCGCTTTCCTCTTCTGTATCTGTTACGACAATACACTGGTGATTTGTAATATTCATAACCGAATTCAGGTCGAGCCGGTGCATGAAAACCAGTTCACTGCTGTATTCTTCGATCAATTTATGACGTTTAAAAAGTGCGTCAAAATCATTCAGAGATACTGCAATCTTTTCCTTTCCGAAACGTTTTGCAACCTCCTCGATCAGAGAAAACATATCCGGCTTGGAAAGATTCAGCATAGCCCGTTTCGCTCCTGTATACAATATTTTTTTTACATCTTCCTGACGCTTGATATTCCCGCCGGCAATCATCGGAATGCGGATGATCCGATTAATTTTCTTCATGATATTGATAGATTCATCATGCTCTTCGTCTGTCACAGACAGGTCAAATACAAGCAGTTCATCGGCTCCATTATCACTGTAATATTTTGCAAGTTCTACCGGATTATCCGAAACCACTTCCATATTCCGAAACCACTTTACAGCTTTCCCTCTATGTATAAAAATGCAGGGAATCAATCTTTTATAACTCATTTCCAACTCTCCTTTATAGGCATCCTTTCGTAGACCATACGTCCGTCATTCTAGGCTCATTGGACACAGCCATATCAAGAGCCTTGCCAAACGCTTTAAATAATGCTTCTGCAATATGATGATTATTCACCCCGTCAAGCAGCTTCAAATGCAGATTCATCTCTGCATTATACGACACGGCATAGAAAAATTCACGCACCATTTCCGTGTCCATTTCTCCAAGTTTTTCTGTTGAGAATGCAGCGTTATAGTTCAAGTACGGCCTTCCTGACAAATCAACGGCGCACAGCGCCAGCGTCTCGTCCATAGGCAGTATAAAGCTTCCATAGCGTTTGATTGCCCTTTTATCCCCAAGCGCCTCTTTTATAACTTTCCCCAGTACTATGCCTGTATCCTCAATCGTATGATGGCTGTCTATATGTAAGTCTCCTTTCACACCCAACTGTAGATCAAACAGTCCGTGACGCGCAAATCCCTCCAGCATATGGTCAAAAAAGCCGATTCCCGTATCAATTTCGGCCTTTCCGCTGCCGTCCAAATTCAGTACGGCATATATGGAAGTCTCTTTTGTCTTTCTTTCATAAGAAGCAACTCTTTTTTTCATAAACGCCTCCTATTCACCGTCTTCAAATCGGACTTTAATCGAGTTTGCATGCGCCGTAAGCTGCTCTGCCTCGGCAAAGCAGATGATGTCTTTGTGTACTAACTCAAGAGCCTCTTTTGAATAAGCAATGATACTTGATTTTTTAATAAAATCATCTACCGAAAGCGGTGAGAAGAACTTAGCGGTTCCGTTTGTCGGCAGCACATGGTTCGGTCCCGCAAAATAGTCTCCTAACGGTTCACTGCTGTATTCCCCGATGAAAATGGCTCCGGCGTTACGGATCTTGGTCATCACATCAAAAGGATTCCGGGTCATAATCTCCAAATGTTCCGACGCAATTTCATTTGCAATATCAATTACATCTTCCATCGTTTCACCAATCAGGATATATCCGTAATTGTCCAGCGACTTTCGGATAATCTCCGTTCTTGAAAGCTCTGCCGCAAATGCATCCACCTCCTTGGACACTGCTTCTGCAAGGTCTCTGCTGGTTGTTGCCAAAATTGCAGAGGCAAGTTCGTCGTGCTCTGCCTGAGACAATAAATCTGCCGCCACATACCGCGGATCTGCCCCGTCATCCGCAATGATAAGAATCTCGCTCGGTCCGGCAATGGAATCGATGCTTACATGACCGTAAACCGCCTTTTTTGCAAGAGCTACATAGATATTACCCGGTCCTACAATTTTATCAACTTTCGGAATGCTTTCCGTTCCGTAGGCAAGAGCAGCAATCGCCTGGGCGCCGCCCGCCTTATATATACAATCCACTCCTGCCTCTTTTGCCGCTACAAGAGTATTTGGATTTACTTTCCCTTTACTGTCCGGGGGCGTCACCATAATAATCTGCTCCACTCCCGCTGTTTTTGCCGGAATCACATTCATCAAAACGGAGGAAGGATATACGGCCTTCCCCCCGGGCACATATACGCCGACCTTTTGAAGAGGGGTTACCTTCTGTCCTAAGATAGTTCCGTCCGGCTTACTGTCAAACCAGCTGTACTGTTTCTGTTTTTCATGATATTCTTTAATATTTTTCAACGCTTTTCTTATAATTTCCACAAGAGAACTATCCACCATGGAATATGCCTCTGCAATCTCTTCTTCTCTAACCTTGATATTCCCTTCATGAATATCCGCCTTATCAAACATTTTCGTGTATTCAAAAACTGCTTTATCACGTTCTTTTCTAACCTTATATAAAATATCTGCAACCCGCTCTTCATATTCCGTATATTGGTTCGGACTTCTCCGCAGAAGATCCTCCAACAGATTTTTCTTTGTTTCTTCTGTTAATGTCTGTATTCTCATCAGCTTTGTTCCTCCTATAAAAATGTCCGCAGACCCAAAATCAATTTACGGATTCTTTCATTCTCCATACGCATACTGACAGGATTCACAATCATTCTGGCGGAAAGCGGGCATACCTCGCGCAGCACTTCCAAACCGTTTTCTTTGAGCGTTGCTCCTGTTTCCACAATATCCACAATCACCTCTGACAGCCCGACAATCGGCGCCAGCTCTATGGAACCGTTCAGTTTAATAATCTCCACTGTCTGATGGTTTTTATTATAAAAATAATCTTTTGCAATATTCGGATATTTTGTTGCAACACGGATCAGTTCACGGTGCTCCAAAAGCTCGGCAGCTTCACCAGGACCGCATACGCACATACAACATCTTCCAAAGCCTAAGTCCAACACTTCATGTACCTTTCTTCCTTCTTCAAGAATGATGTCCTTACCGGTGACACCGATATCCGCCGCCCCATATTCCACATAAGTCGGGACGTCCTGTCCCTTCGCCATAAAAAATTTCAGTTTCAGCTCTTCATTTACGAAAATAAGCTTCCGCGTTTTTTTATCTTCCATTTCACGGCAGTCAATACCCGTCTTTTTCAAAAGCTCCATTGTTTTATCCGCAAGCCTTCCTTTTGTAAGTGCAAATGTCAAATATCTCATATTCTTATCCTCGCTATGTTTCCGGATTGATGACTTTCCGCTCCCCTGTTACCAGGTTAAACATGGCAAGCTGTCCGCCGTCCTGAAGAAACAGCATACTGCACGCCATATTTTTCTTTCCGTATTCGATATATTCCTCCAGCGGCTTTGCATAATCCTTTTTCATCAGTTCTGTATTTTTATTTTTGCTTCTGAAGTTGATGGCAAGTGAAATCGCATCACTTTTCCGGGCCTCTTCATAAACAATAAAGGTATTTTTATTTCCATAAGGAATCTGTATCTTCTGGCGGGACAAGGCATTCATAAGCTCATCCACCACAACGGCAAAACCAATAGCCGGAGATTCCTTACCGAACTTCTCAATAAGACAGTCGTAACGTCCGCCTTTTACGACTGCATCGCCCGTACCGTATGTATATCCCCTGAAAATAATTCCGGTATAATATCCGTAGATTCCGCTCATGCTGAGATCAAATGTAATATATTTTTCCACTCCATACTGTTTCAGTATATGATAAATCTGTTCCAAATGTTTGATTGCCTTCAGGGCGTCTCCGCTTGGAGCAATCTTCTTTGCCTCAGAAAGAATCTCCGTTCCCCCGATCAACTCTGGAAGCAGGGTAAAAGCCTTTTTTGTACTCTCTTTCATCTTAATATCTCTCAAATGTTCATCAAGTCCAAAATAATTACGATTTGTAATAAGCTCTCTTGCTCTTAGTTCGTCTTCCTCTTCCATGGCTGCATCTTCCAAAATACTATGAAAAAATTCCACATTTCCAACGGTGAGCTGGAATTCCTCAAGTCCTGATTTCTTCAAACAGTCAATCACAAGCGCCAGCATTTCCGCGTCTGCCTCAGCCGACGCATCGCCTATAAGTTCTGCTCCAAGCTGTGTGCTTTCTTTTAATTTTCCACGGTAACTGGAATGATTGATAAAGGTATTGCCAATATAGCAGAGACGTATCGGTAGTGATTCGTCTCCGAACAGCGTCGCCGCCGCCCTTGCTATGGACGGCGTAATGTCCGGGCGGAGCGCAAGCGTATTCCCCTCCCTGTCAAAAAATTTATATAATTCTCTGGAAGGAATTGTCCCGATTTCTTTGCGGAATACGTCAAAGAATTCAAACGTGGGAGTCTGAATGTCATGATAACCATATAAATGAAGTACGTTATGAAGCTGTTCCTGAAGTGCGAGCTTCTTTGCGTATTCAATACTATAAATATCCCTTCCCCCTTCCGGAGTGTGCAATAATTGTTTCATATTTCCTCCTTATCTCATGTCAAGATCCTTTTGTATTGCGTCAAGGTATGGTACATAAAGTCCTCCTGAAAGCTCCATAAAGAATTCCGACGAAAGCTCATCGAAACGGAAACTCTTTCTTCCGCCCCTTTTTGCCCTGTTCCAAAATTCCCGAAGTTCTAAAAGACGCATATAATACAAAATATTCCTTGCACTGTAGTATATCAACAGAAAGGAGATTCCCCCCTGCTTTTCAAAATTACTCATAAATGTGACCTGATGTTCATGTACATTCTGCAGCGGAAATGTATCGGTGCTGCATTCCTTTGCATCAAAGCAGACCGGAATTCCCTGTACCGCTCCAATATAATCTACCGTACTTTGCTGGTCAAAATAAGCAAGCGTAATATGCCGGTGTTCTTTGTCAATCCGAACCGGCGTAATTGGTGTCGGTATTTTCTGTATCAGCGCCAGCCCTTTCTCCAAATATCTTTCATTTGTTCTGTTAATCAGGTCCTCCAGTGTGGAGCCCCGCAGTCCTCTTGAATTCCACGTCCCCATATTATAAACTTTCACCCTCCAATATTTTTGTGAACAGATCCGGAAGGGGCGCAGAAAAAATTTTCCCTGCAAGCGTCTCCATTCCCTCCACTTTGTCCGGCATCTCAAGACGATATGCATGAAGAAGCTGGCTGGTCAGTCCATATTGTTCTTTATAGTATCTGTTTACCGCCCTGTCCCCATATTTATAATCACCCACAATCGGATGCCCTGCCGATGCCAAATGGGCACGAATTTGATGGGTTCTTCCGGTAATCAAATGTACCTCAAGAAGGGTGCCGCCGCGAAGCGCCTGCACCGGACGGTATTCTGTCTCAATAGGCAGACTTCCTAAAGTCTCAGTCTCGCGGACTGTTACTGTATTTTTTTTCTCATTCTTTACCAAATATCCTTTTATATACTGCGGTTTTGCAACATTTCCATCTACAACGCACCTATAATATTTCCGCAGGCTGCGCTCTCTGAATATTTCCGCCATTTTCTGAAGCCCGTTAAGGCTTTTCCCGCAGACGAGAAGTCCGCTTGTATTGCGGTCCAAACGGCTGCAGACAGAAGGCTTGAAACTTCGGAGTTCTTCCGCGGTTATCTGTCCGCTGTCAAGAAGATAGTTGATAAGATACTCCACAACGGACACATCTTTTGCGTCTGCTTTCTGTGACAGCATCCCCACCGGTTTATTGATAATAACAATATCACAATCCTCATAAATGATATCAAACTTTCCTGATGTTTTTTGGACTGCCGTTTTTGAAAATTTTTCAATCGTTTCGTCTGCCAAAAATAATTTTACCGAATCGCCAAGAACCAGTTTTTCATTGCCGTATGCTTTCTTTCCGTTCAGAACAATATTCTTTTTCCGAAGCATTTTATAAATAAAACTTTTGGGCGCTTCATTCAAATATTTTCCAAGCAGTTTATCAAGACGCTGTCCCGCCTCATTTGCTGAAACTTTTATTTCCCGCATATTTTATCCTCTTTGATAACTTATAGTGACAGGCTGAGAATCACTTTTTTGATTCCCTCTTCGTATTCCCGCTCTTCTGCATTTTCGACCTTTGCCATATTCTCCATACCCTCCACGCGGGCAATATATGCCTTGTAGTCTGCAAATAATTTCACAGATACTTTGTCGTACTGGTTATTTGCCAGCATCTTCCTGATATATCTTTCTGTATACTTCAGGTCGATTTTACTGCTTTTTGAATAACCGCACACAATATTTCCTAGAATGACGATACTGTCTATGGGCATCACCCTTTCATAGCTTGTAAGAACCATATCATAAGCTTTTACAAGTTTCTCGGCCTTTCCGTCTATTTCTGCCGCTTTTTCTGTATCTAAAGATTTATGCGGCGCTATCATAATAACGCCTACAAGCGACTTGGCGCCCGGAAGGCAGCCTAGAACAGCTATCATCGTCAGCCAGTTCAGTCTTGTTTTACTGGTAAGATACCCCGTCAGGAAAATCGCCGCTACAAGTCCGAATTCGATAACCGTTTTTATAATTTCCTGCTTTTTTTTCTTTTGTATATATCCTGCTTCGCCCTTTGCTGATTTCATGCCTTATCCCTCTGTTTTTGTCCTTCATTTATAAATGTGCCAGTATATTGATGATCAAACGGTGCGGAAACAGCTTTGTAAGTATTCTCGCCCCGTTTATTGCCGTGCCATAGACCGATACTTCTTTCATCTTTCTGACATCCAGCAATGCCTTTCTGACAACTTTATCCGCTCTCGCCATAGACGCTTTCTTTAAAATGTTCACATTCGTTCCTGATATTTCAAAAAACTCTGTTTTTACAGGTCCCGGACACACGCTTGTCACCACAATCCCCTTTTTACTTAATTCAGATCTAAGCGCTCTTGAAAAACTGAGCACATAGGATTTTGTGGCTGCGTATACTGCAAAAGACGGCTGCGGGCAAAATGCTGCCGCAGACGCCATATTGACAATTCTGCTTCCCTTTGACATATAAGGAATACATAAAAGCGTCATATGAGTCAGCGAACGGCAATTCGTATCAGATCGGAAGAGCACACGTCTGAACTCCAGTCACGGACTCCTATCTCG
>CANAZK010000096.1 GCA_947366105.1 uncultured Lachnospiraceae bacterium
CAAATAACTATGAACAGTGGCAGACAAAATTCTCTAATGAAAGAGTGGTAGGCTGCGTAGGTGAATGGTGGATTACATACCAGTCAGGACATGAAATCTGGCAGGCAGATGATCCGAACTCGCCGGAGGACAAACGTTTTATCCAAGTTGGATTTAAAGATGAAGATGCAGAAAATGCAAATTTAAGCGGAAAGAACTTCCTTGGCTCTTATTGTACAATTATTACAGACAAAGCAAAAGACCCGGAAGCAATTATGAGATTCATCAACTTCCAAGCAACAGATATGGGTACTGCATTATCGGGCTGGGGTATTCCAAACGGAACGCCAATCGGTGATACAGGAGAGGAAATTAAATTTTGGAACATCGACGAAGAAGGTAACTGGGATGTTGATCCGGAAGCAAGAGAGCAGATCCTTGCTGAGAAATGGTCTTATGACAATGCATACTATGAAGAAGGAATGCCGTGGTTATTCGTAAATCAATCAAGATGGGAAGACGGAGAACATAATTTATGGCCGAACCAGATGTGGTATAGTGAAAATAAATGGAAGAGTATCATGATAGAGAACTTAAGTGAAACAATCTATGATTCTTCGGCAATTGTACTTCGCAATATGACAGACGAGCAGAAAATTGCAAATCAGTCAGTGGCTGATGCATGGAAAGCTAACTGGGGAGCTGCGGTTATGGCAAACAGTGACGCTGAATTTGAAGCTGCATGGAAGAACCTTCAGGATGCATTGACTACAGCGGGTATTGAGACGCTCGAGAAAGCATACAGCGAAAACTACAAGACAAATATGGAGAAAATGGAAGCAAAATAAGCTTCCATTTTCGGAAAGAGATTCAGTTCTAGGAGGCCGCCTGGTATGAGTAAAAAGATTAAACATTGGATTAGAATGTTCAACAAACAAAGACAGTTATGGCTGCTTTGTATTCCGATTATTATTTGGGTAGTTGTTTTTGCATATGTACCGATGTATGGATTACTGATGGCATTTTATGATTATATGCCCGGCATGGCAATTACAGACTGTGCGTTTGTTGGATTACAGTATTTTAAGGATTTTGTTATGAGTCCTACATTTCTCCAATTGCTCAGAAATACGCTTGCAATGAGTATTTTGGGATTAACAATTGGATTTGCAGCGCCTATTGTGTACGCTATTTGTGTTAATGAGCTGCGGAGTAAAAAATTCAAAACAGTTCTACAGACAACTTCTTACCTGCCGCATTTTATTTCATGGGTAGTTGCCGGAAGTATGATTTTCATGATGTTATCAAACGAAGGAGCGGTAAATGATATTTTAATAAGAATTGGATTGATTGATTCTCCGATTCCGTTTTTGACAGAAGGAAAATATTACTGGGTAATGTATACTTTAGTTAATATGTGGAAAGGCATTGGATGGTCTGCAATTATTTATATTTCTGCAATGTCTGGAATTGACGAGACATTGATTGAGGCGGGTGCGGTAGACGGCATGACTCGAGTGGGAGTTGTAAAACATGTAGTTCTTCCTACAATCCTCCCTACAATCGTTGTACTTTGGATTATGGGCGTCGGCGGCATTTTGAATGCAGGATTTGAGCAGCACCTCGTTTTAGGTAATGCTGCTACACAGTCTTATTGGGACGTTATTGATACATATTCTTACAGATATGGTATTCAGCTTGGTTACTATTCAATCGGTACAGCAGTAGGACTTATGAAGTCAGTCATTGGTGTAATTTTGGTATGGGCGTCTAACTGGTTCTGCCGAAAGAAACTTGATACTTCGATTTTCTAGGAGGTGTGAGATGAGTCGTCCTTTTTATATTAAACAGACAAAAGCAGGAAGAGTATTTGATGTTTGCAATGTGATTTTGCTGATTTTATTTATGATTATTGTGGTATATCCATTTATTAACGTTTTTGCAATCTCTCTTAATGAAGGCGCGGATGCAATAAAAGGCGGAATTTATTTATGGCCGAGAAAATTCACCCTCAATAACTACAAATATGTTTTAAATAACTCGGACATTTATAGAAGTACTGTGGTATCTGTTTTAAGAACAGTTATCGGTACAGTAACTGCCGTACTTGGCAATGCGTTATTAGGTTATATTGTAAGCTGTCAGAACTTTGCAGGAAGAAAATTTATGAGAATTTTATTTCTTATCACAATGTATTTTGGCGGCGGACTAATTCCTACATATTTATTAATGACAAAATTAGGTTTGGTTGATACGTTGACAGTATATTGGCTTCCAAGTATTTTTAGCGCATACTATATGCTGTTATGTTCATCCTACATTCAGAATATTCCGGAAGCTTTATTTGAGGCTGCCCGAGTGGACGGAGCGAGTGAACTAAGAATTTTTGGACAGTTTGTACTGCCGCTTAGTAAGCCCATGCTTGCATGTATCGCAATTTATGCAGGCGTAGGTCATTGGAATTCTTGGTTCGATGTAAACTTATACAGTAAGAGCGGAACATGGGATACACTGCAGATTATTCTGTACCGTATGCTGAATCAGGCAAGTGCGTTAAAGGATATGACAGATTCCACAATGCTTGCCGAGGCTATGCGAGGTCTTCAGCCGCTTACAATCAGAGCAGCGATTACAATTGTAGTAGTATTGCCGATCATTGTTATTTATCCATTTTTCCAAAAATATTTTACAAGTGGCATGACAATGGGTGCGGTAAAACAGTAAAAAAGGGACCTCTTTATTGAAGTCCCCTTTTTAGATAGGAAGATAAATAATAGAAATAAATAATATCTATAAGCAGGAGGATGCGGGGTTGAAAGGAGCTATTGAATTTACGTCATCAAATGATATACTAAATAAAGGCTTTAAATGGGCAAAGGAACAGGCGCTGTTCTACAGCCATGAAGGAGATTTGGTAGGTGACTGGTATGAAGCGGCGCTGCCGGAGAGAAATTCGTTCTGTATCCGCGACGTGGCGCATCATGCGGCGGGCGCGGAAGCGCTTGGTCTTAGAAAACATACAAAAAATATGCTGCTTCGGTTTGTGCAGAATATTGCAAAGAGCAGACAGTATTGTACATTTTGGGAGATTGATAAAGATTACAGACCTTGCCCGGTAGATTACGCAAGTGACAAGGATTTTTGGTACAATCTTCCGGCAAACTTTGAACTGTTGGATGTATGCCGTCGGATGTATGAACTGACGGGTGATAGTGATTATATTATGGATGAAGACTTTGTAAGGTTTTATGACTGGACCATTCATCAGTATGCGGAATTTTGGGACAAGGACGGGGATTTGCTGCTTGAAAGGAAGTATCCGCAGTCCCGGCTGGGAATACCGTCCTACTGTGAGGACGCTCTCTTTGAAGATGCAGAGGCGTTGATTGATATGCTGGCGATTGAAATCAGAGGATACCGTTCAGCGGCAATGATTTATAGGCTGCGTGGGGATGAAGATTCATCAAAGTTATGTCAAAGCAGAGCCGAAACGCTTCAGAGCATGTTGGAAGTTACATGGTGGGATGAGGGAAACTCTTTGTTCTATCAGGTGAAAGAAGCAGGGGGAACACTGGCACACAGCCCTGAAATAGGTAATGGTCTTGCACTCTTATATTACAGTGTGATAGAAGATGACAGAAAGAGAAAACTGCATACGGAATTTCTGCATAATTATAGTATTACGCAGAGGGAAAGAGTGAATGTAGAGTGTATGTCGCATTACCCTGAACTTTTTTTCAGACAAGGAGAGAATGAAAAGGCTTATTATTGGCTGAAAGAATTGATTCATCCTGAGCTGAAGAGAAGAGAATACCCGGAGGTGTCCTTTGCCGTTGTGGGCAGTTATATCTTTGGAGCGGCAGGTATTTGTGTAAATTCGCCGGAAAAGAAAGTAACGATTTCTCCGGCGGCAACAGAAGAAATGAAATGGTTCCGTATTAAGAACTGCCCTCTTTTGGACGGCGAAGCTGATATATCTTTTAAGGAACGGAAGATTATTTTCAGAAACCGTACTATGCAGCAATTGCTTGTCAACGGAACTTCGGTGATGCCAGGCGCAGCGATAGAAACGGAAGTGTAGAAAGGAAAAGAAAAATGCAGATGCCAATTATTAAAAAAACAGACTATTTAGAGACAAAAATTGATGTAATTGAAAGAGAAAAAGATGTATTTATTTTTAAATGCGGGTTTAGCATGAATGAAAATGAAGCAGAAGCAACTGGCTGCAGTGAGCTTACATGGGTATTTCCGTATTTGGATTGTGCTGGGGTATGGCATCCAAGCTGCGGTTTTAACCGTTCCATTAATGCAGACTGGTCAGGATATTATAAAAGTATGACGGCAAGTTCTGCGCCGGTTATGGCGTTATTCAGTGAAGACGGAAGAAACAGATATACCGTTGCGGTTTCTGAAGCAAAAGAGATTATAGAAATGAAACCGGGAATTCACGAGGAGGACGGAACGGTACTTTTGCAGATAAAAGTGCCGGAGACTTATACTGCAGTGACAGGTAAATATGAATTGGAAGTATTAATCGACAGAAGAGATATTCCGTTTTATGAATCAATAGCAGATGTTTCTAAATGGTGGGAAACAGACTGCGGACTTACCCCTATTGAGCCGGTTGAAGCGGCTCGTGAGCCGGTGTACTCTACATGGTATAATTATCATCAGGAGCTGAAAGACGGGGAAATAGAAAAGGAATGTCAGCTTGCTTCTGAAATTGGATTTAAAACAGTGATTCTTGATGACGGATGGCAGACGGATGACAATAACAGAGGCTATGCATTTTGCGGAGACTGGGAAGTTTCAAAAAACAGGTTTCCGGATTTTAGAGGCCATATTCAGAGAGTACATGATATGGGCATGAAATATATGATTTGGTACAGCGTACCGTTTTTGGGGTATAAGGCGAAGAAATGGGAGCAGTTTAAAGACAAAATTCTTTATTATGCGGACTCTATGGGAGCGGGGGTTCTCGATCCCAGATATCCGGAAGTAAGAGAGTATCTTGTTGAGACTTATGTGAAGGGAATGCGTCAGTGGAATTTGGACGGATTTAAACTTGACTTTATAGATGAGATTATAGCGGAAAAATCTACGCCGCAATACAATGATAAGATGGATTTTCAGAGTGTGCAGGAAGCGCTGAATTGTCTTATGCTTCAGGTCTATGAGGCAATCTCGAAAGAGAATCCGGAAGTTATGATAGAATTCCGTCAGCGTTATATCGGACCGAATATGAGGAGATATGGAAACATGTTCAGAGTAACAGACTGCCCTAACTCAGCAATAAGAAACAGGGTAGGAATTGTTGATTTAAGAATGCTTTCCGGAACGACAGCGGTTCATTCGGATCCGCTGATGTGGCATCTTGAGGAAGCCCCGGAGCTTGCGGCTATTCAGATTATTTCCAGCATTTTTTCTACAGTACAGATTTCTGTAAAACTGCAGGATTCTACAGAAGAGATGAGAAAGATGTTATGTTTCTGGGTAGAGTTTATGAGAGGGCATAAAGATTTGCTTCAGAAAGAGCAGCTTCGCCCTGAGGAACCTCATAACTTGTATCCGGTTGTATGGACCGTCGGCAAAGAGCAGGCAATCGGTGCGGTTTACACGGAGAACAGAGTTATTACATTTCCAAAAGAGGTAAATGATTACATTGTTTTAAACGGTACAAAAGGAACAAGAATGATTTTTGAGTCCGAGGCAGCAGGAACTTACGAAGCTGAAGTAAAAGACTGTATGGGTGAAGTTACAGATACATTCAGCCATGAAGGAACAATAGAATTACTTTCTGTAAAAGTACCGGTTTCAGGACAGGTTTATATTAAAAGGAAATAACAAATGTAAATCTTAAGGGGCTGCGTACTAAATATTTAGTGCGCAGCCCTTTATTTGTTGATATCTAATTTCTGTTTGCGGTATGCCGACGGAGAAAGTCCGGTATGGTTACGAAAGATTTTTGAAAAAGCAAGGGAATCTGCATAACCGACGGCAGATGCAATATCCGTGATACGTATATCCGTTGTAAAAAGAAGTTCCTTGGCTTTCGCCATGCGGTAATTCAGTAAATATTTTTGAGGAGAAAGATTTTCTTTCTTATTAAAAAGATGATGCAGGTAAGAACGCGTAATCCCAATATAATCCGCAATATCTTGAATGCGGATATTTTCGCCGAAATTAAGCTGAATATACTGGAGAGCATGTTCAAAATATGTTTCAGGAGGGTATTCGTGTTTTGCATCCGTATCAATTAAACTGTGATATGAATCTGTAAGCATGGAAAATAATTGAAATAGCAGACTCACTCTTCGCAGCTCGTTTGTAATGGTCAGCTGATGCGTAAGCAGCATACTTTGAATAATTTCTACATACTGTTCTGTGGGAAAAACACAGTCCCGTGTGTAACAGCCGGGAGAAAAACCTGCCTGACGCATGTATTGTTCCGCTTTATTGCCATGAAAACTTATAAAAGCATATGTCCATGGATTATCATAGTCAGCGTAATAATGAGCCATTGTATTTGGGTGAATCAGGAAAATTTGATCTTTTTCTAACACATAAGTGGAACCTTCAATTTCGAGATAGCCTTTCCCGTCTAAAACAAAATGCATATGATATTGGCGGCGCAGCTTCGGACCCCAAGAATATCCTGCTTCACATTCTTGAATGCCGCAGCGTGTCAGAAATAAGTCGTTTGTCTGATGGGCAATATGGTCAAGGCATCGGAAACCGATAACATCACAATAAACATTTGACGGCATGAAACATCCTCCCTTCAATTGATGGTATATGTTATTTTTAATAATACCCACCCCCGTATCTAATGTCAAGCATTAAAGCTGCCATTTTCAGCCCAAACATTCCCAAAGTAAAAAAGTTAAGATTCTCTATTTATCAGCGGAATATTGTGGTGTATAATCAAAACAATATGGAAATGCAGATAGGAGGAGTTTTTTTGATTACAATTAAAGATTTTTGTGAAGGAATCGGTCTCAATGAAGAAGTAAGCCGCCAGGTTCTTGCGTATAAAATAGATCATGAGATATACGAGAATTTCAGGCGGCTTTTTAAAGAGGATAAGAAACATTTTATAGAAGAAATAGAGTCGAGAGAAGACGCTCGTATGTTTGCGCTTGCGCTTTACTGCAGGCTTGGGACAGAGGTATACCAAGAGTATCAGAAACGTGGAATTAGTGATGAGATATACTTTGATACATTTTCCGATCTCAGAATCTGGAGTGATGCATGTATGCGGAAATATCATGTGACAGGGCTTATGGAGTACGGCTGGCTGTGTCTTCCGTTGGAACTTAAGATTTTCAGGCTTGGCAGATTCCAGTTTGAGCCGACAGAGACGGAAGAAGATATTGATGTGAACGGGAGAACGGTAAAAGCGGGAACAAAAGTTCTTGAAGTGCATATTCCGGAGGGAAGACCTTTGAATGATGCGGAGTGCGAGGAATCCTTTGGGAAGGCGGACGAGTTCTTTGGCGGGGAATATGAGGCATATATATGCACTTCGTGGCTTGTTGCTCCTGAGATTAAAAAAATTGTTTCACCGGAATCCAATATTGCAAAATTCCAAGACCGGTTTGAAGTATATGAGGTAATATACCCTTTCCGGCAGGCGGAGGAAAGAGTTTTCGGAGAAATTCTTGAGGATAGAACGCTTTACAAGGAGCAGACGTCTTTGCAGAGGGCGCTTAAAAAATATGTGGCGGATGGCAAAAATCCCGGAATGGGCAGGGGGATTATATATAGATAAAGGCTATATGTAAGATACGATTATTGAAACTACCGATTGGAAGAAACGTGTTTGTTGTGGTATGATATACCGAGTAAAGATAATTTAATTACTATGAGAGAGAGGGAAATAATTATGAAAAAGACTTTAGCGGTTTTGCTGACGCTTGCATTATCTTTTTCTGCCCTTGCAGGATGCGGCGGTAAAAATGAAAGTACAGCAGACACAAAAAAAGATGGTGAAAAAACGGTTGTAACATTTTGGTGTCATGAAAACAAGCCGTGGATTGCCGCTTATGAAGAGACGATCGAGAGATTTGAAACAGAACATCCGGAATATGACGTACAGCTGTCATATTACCCGTTTGATGTTTACAATCAGAAAATTCAGACTTCGTTAACGTCCAACAAAGGTGAAGTAGATATTATTGCGGTATGGGGTGGAATAGCGCCGAATTTTATTGAGACGGACGCGCTTGCCGAGGTTCCGGATTATATTGTAGAGGAATTAGAGAGCGACTATTTAGAGCCGACGCTCGGCGTATTCCAAAAAGAAGGAAAATACTACGGTGTTCCAATGGAATTCAACTTAGAGTACGGCGGTTTAATCGTTAATAAGAAACTGTTTGACGAAGCAGACCTTTCTTATCCGACGACATGGGAAGAACTTAGGGAAATATCCAAGAAGGTAGCCAAGAGAAACGGAGAGGTCATGGATATGATAGGATTTGACATGATTGATTCGGATGCATTAATTTGTAATTACTTGTCAATGATTCTTCAGCAGGGAGGGCAGTATCTTCAGGAGGATAATTCCATCAATTTTGCAACACCGGAAGGGGTAAAAGCGATGGAGGAAGTCTTAAGCATGGTAAAAGACGGAGAGACTAACCTTGATTCGCTTACAAGCGGCGAATATGCGTTTAATAAGACGTATCAGGATAAAGGATTCATGGCTTCAGTAGGTTCATGGGGAATCGGAGAAGGAACAGGAACATACAATCTTACATATGGAGAGGACTTTGAATATATTCCAACACCGCTGTTTGGCGATGAAGTGGGATTTGCATCTGAAACAGGATGGGGAATCATGGTTCCTGAAAATAGTGAACATAAAGATGCGGCATGGGAATTCATCGAGTTCTTCAGCCGTCCGGAAAACCTTGTAAAGCATAATATTGCATGCAATCAGCTTCCGCCAAGAAAATCTATGCTTACAAGTGAGGAATACAAAGAGGCTATGCCTAATATAACATTCCTTCTTGACATCATGGAAAAAGGGCAGTGGATGGGACCATACAATACATCTGCAATGAGGGAAATCTTCAATGAAATGTTCATAGAGCTTTGTCAGGAAGAAAATCCTGACATTGAGGCGGCTTTAAAAGCGGCTTCTGAACAGATTACCGCAGAATGCCAGTTAGGATATTCAACAAAATAATTATTTACAGACAGGGAATCCGAAAAGGTGTGGATTCCCTGTTAGTATATAAGGAGAAAAAATGAGAGATAGAAAATTTGTTTGTTTTGTGTTAGCGCCCAGCTTTCTGCTTCTTTTTATATTTGTGGTGTTTCCATTGTTTTACGGTCTTGGCATTTCGTTTTTTGATTATAATCCGGCAAGGAATCATAACCCGTTTCTCGGCTTTGATAATTATATAAAAATGTTTCAGGATCCGATTTTTAAAAAGGCAGTTGTAAATACGTTTATATTTGGGATTGTGGCGGTATTCATTAATATTGTGGTTACGCTGTTTTTGGCGCAGATTATTTCGGTACTTCCGTCAAAGAGATGGAAAACGGTTTTTAGGACTATTTTATTCATACCATGTATTGCACCGATGGTGGGAACGGCTTTGGTATGGAATTCGGGAATTATCGAGACGGACGGGGGACTTTTAAATCGTATCGCAGGATGGTTTGGTGTTGCGCCGAAAAACTGGCTCATGACTACCGGAGCGCTTATGACAATTATCATTGTCTATACAATTTGGGCGGATTTGGGCTATAACGTAGTACTTTTTTCTGCGGGGCTTGAGGGAGTGCCCACGGAATTTGACGAGGCGGCATCCATTGACGGTGCGGGTCCTGTCAGGAGATTTTTTCAGATAAAGCTTCCGCTTATGGGAAGAACCTTTGCATTTGTAGCGATTATGACTATGGCAAACTATTTCCAAATGTTTGCCCAGTTCCGCGTAATAGCTCCGAAAGGAGGGGTAAAATATTGTGCGATGGTTCTTACGAATTATATCTACCGTCAGAGTTTTACGAATTATGATATGGGTTATGCTTCCGCGATTGCAATGGCATTGTTCATAATTGTATTTGCGGTGGCGCTTATTCAAAACAAAATGATGCGTTCAGATTGGGGGTATGAATAATGAAGAGAAAAGGTATATATAAAACATATCACTATATCATTATTGCATTTTTGATTGTGTTTTGTGGGATTATGATGTTTCCGATGGTTTGGATGTTCCTTACGTCTTTCAGGACAAATGCGGATATCAGGATGAACAAAACGTCTATTTTGCCGGAAGTATGGACAATGGAAGGATATGTAAAGGCATTTACTCAGGCTCCTTTGATGAAATGGTTTTTAAACAGCATTTTGATAACTTTAGTTTTAACGGGAACTGTTATTATTACCAGTACATTAATCGGATATGTGTTTGCAAAATATGAATTTAAGATGAAGAAAACGTTGTTTGTTCTGCTTCTTGCGACAATGATGGTGCCGGGGCAGGTTACGATGATTCCAAGATTCCTTATGATTCAAAAGATGGGGTTGTTTAATACACAGTGGGCGCTTATCATTCCGGGGATTGTCAGTGCATTCGGCATTTATTTGAGCAGACAATTTATTGCGGATATACCGGACAGTATTTGTGAAGCCGCGAAGATTGACGGCGCAGCGCCGTTTGCAATATACTGGAGGATAATATTACCGAATATTAAGCCGGCAATCGGTTCTTTGGGCATATTTACGGCTATGATGTCATGGAATGATTATCTGAATCCGCTGCTTATGCTGAATGATAAAGAGAAAATGACGCTGCCGCTTGCTCTTGTTGTATTCAGCACAGAACATACGCAGGATTTGACAACAACGATGGCGGCGGCAACGGTGATAATGCTCCCGATGATAATTATTTTTATCATTTTCCAAAAGCAATTTATTAAGGGACTTGCTTTAAGCGGCATGAAGTAAATGATACAATTGTAGACATAAAAAGGAGGATTTGTGATGGAAAGAAAAATTAAAGTGGCGATTTTAGGACTTGGATGGAGAGGAAAGGATACATATGCGCCCATTGCCAAGGAATATCCGGACAAAATGGAGATAGCCGCCGTTGCCGATTTGAGATCGGAAGAGCACACGTCTGAACTCCAGTCACGGA
>CANAZK010000097.1 GCA_947366105.1 uncultured Lachnospiraceae bacterium
CTACACGTACTGACACACTCTTTCCCTACACGACGCTCTTCCGATCTTCCTCGAGCCGTGTTTATGCCAAGGACATTTTGGAACGGGCTGGAATTTTCAAATATTTTGACGGCTGCATATTCGGAGATATGGTGATGCATTCAAAACCAAACCCGGATATATATATAAAAGCCTATGAGCTTCTTGGCATAGAGCCGGAATACTGCGTCGCATTTGAGGACTCACCGGCGGGAGTAGAGTCTGCAGCGGCTGCGGGCGTTGACGTGGTTATGGTGCCGGATTTGGCAGAGCCAGATGAAGAGACACAATTCCGTGCGTGGAAAATTTTGGGAACGCTGGATGAAGCTATAAAGATTCTTCGCATGGAGGCAAGAGGATAAAAAATAAGGGAAATTATTTCAGGACGAACAGACTGATGAGCAGCCTGACGTCAAGAAATGATTTTCCTTATTTTTATTTTAGAATATCGTCTATCAGAGTTATGATGTGTATTTGCTGCTGAGTAGAAAGGGAATTTAATTTTGGGGTTAAGTATTCCGTTTCTGAAGGATTTTGATAGTTTTCGTCAAAGAAGTCTTTGAAAAAAGCATAAATATCAATTGGCGACCAAGGGAGATTAGGTTGATGACAGAAGTGGATTCGTGTTTTGTGAATGAAGCATTGTTTTCTGAAGAGTGGAAGGTTGTTGATACACGTTCTTCTCACCAATTCATTGGCTGGATGTTGCCGGAAGATTTGAAAAAGGGTCATATAAAGGGTGCAGCAGATTTTTTCAAAGGACTGGCTGAATTACTGTACAGGCAATGAGAAAAAGCGCCTGCAAAGATTAAAATATGTTTGTGAGTATAAGGGTTTTGATGCAGATAAAAGGTATATTCTCTATGATATTAATCATTCAGATGCTTTGAAAGTATATGAATATTTTAAGAGCATAGAATTGGGGCGGATACAACGGTTGTGATATATTGTATGGAAGGTCAGGGCGCTATTCATAAAAAATAAAAGCGTCAATTTAGGTTTTGAAATTGACGCTTTATGTCGGTTAGAGACGCGCTTCCCGACTTTTAGGGGCACGGCGTGGATAACAAGTCCATTATTTAGAAAAAATTAGAAATAGATAAAATCTATAAGTAGATATTTTATATCATAAAAAACAATCAATATGTACAAAATTCAATCCTTAACAAGTTGAATTGGGGAACTTGAGTATGCATAATAGAAAGTATAAGTTCAGGGTTGTTTGAAAATCAGGAAGTTCTTTTTGGGATAAACGAAAAATGGGAGGCGTCATGGATCTACAAAAAATGCAGTATTTTAAAGATGTGTATGAATTGAATGGATTTACCAAAGCGGCCAATAAGAACTTTGTACAGCAAAGTACTATCACGCAACAGGTGGCTGCAATTGAAAAAGAATTGGGAGCGGGTCTGCTTGAAAGAAAACATGGAGAAATTATTTGTACGGCGGCGGGTGAAATATTTTATCAGGAATGTTGTGATATTTTGGGGAAATATGAACAAGTTTTGAAAGAAATCCGCAAAGATTCAGTAAATAATATGCAAGCAGGAAAAAAACTTACAATTGGTTTTTCGGGAGTAATGGATGAAAGGTTTACACATGTAATCCAAAAATATATTCAAAAGAGTCCGGAGCTGTCGGTAGACTTTGAAGAGGACAGATATTCTATACTTCAAGAGAGGCTTATAAATGAGGAGATCGACATTATATTCGGAACGGCGTGCGAATTGGAGAAGATTCCCGGGACTGCATGGAAAACTCTGTTTATGGAGAAACAAAAAGTTTTGGTTTCACAGAATGATGAACTGGCACGAAAAAATGATTTGGCTATGAAAGAGATGGAAGGTCAGACGCTTGTAGTGCCGGCCTATGATATGATGCCCGGATGTTATAAGAAAGGACTTCAGTTGTGCAAAAAAATGCAATATCAGATTGAAATTAAATTTATAGATTCTTTTGAAGCGATTAAAATGAAAGTTGCCAGCGGACAAGGGATTACGTTTGTAATAGATTCTTATGATGCATATAATCATAAAAACCTTAAAAAGATGGAAGTCAGAGATATTCACTTTGTATGTACTTTGGGAGTTGCCTATTTAAAAAACAATCACAATATAGTTGTGAAAGATTTTTTAAAGATGCTGGATTGAATATTGGAGGATAGTAATGAAATTGAGAAAACTGTCTTATTTTATAGATGTTGTAAATTTGAGAAGTATAACCAAGGCCGCAAAGAAAAACAACATTACCCAATGTGCAATGAGCCAGCAGATGAAGTCGATAGAAGAGACAATGGATGCTTTGCTGCTAATACGAACAAAAAACGAAGTTCTACCGACAAAAGCAGGGCTTATTTTTTATGCATTTTGTGAGGAGTGTTTGGAAAGACATCATATTTATCGTAAAAAAATAGAGAAGATAAGTAATGAGAATCTTGCATAAGATAAATTGATAATGACATGCGTATTTCTAATTTTACAATTTTTTTGCTCATTGATATAATGAAAGCAGGCTTTGATCAAGCGCCTGGATTACATAAATAAATGAGAGGAAAAAGAATATGAAAAAAGCTATAAAAAAATGGGTTTTGGCAACGCTGGCAACAGTAATGACAGCGATGTTATTGACGGGCTGCCAAACGTCTTCTGACGATAAAGGTGAGAAAACGAAAGAACCAAAAGAACCAATCGTTATTTCCACAACAGGGCAGCATGCCTTTTTCTCGGAAACGAATGAGGAAACGGGAGAATTACAGGGGTTTGAAATTGACGTTTGGACGGAAATCGGGAAAAGGCTTAATCGCGAAATTGAATGGGAAATTGCCGGGTTCCCGGGAATTATAGAATTACTGGATTCAGGCAGAGTTGATGCGGTCGCCGATCAGATAGGAATAACGGAAGAGAGAGAAGAAGTTTATTATTTCAGCGACGTATATTTTTATGTGCCGTACAGAATCGTGGTGGCGGAGAATAATGATACGATAAATGGTGTGGAGGATTTGTTTGGAAAGAAGCTGGGGCTTCTGAGCGATGATATTGCATATTCCTACTTCGATGAACTGGATCCGGATGGCAAAATTGAATATGTCAATTATGAGGACAGTTCTGTAGTCCCTATGGATGTGGCAATGGGACGTATTGATGCAACGCTGATGTCTTCGCTGCATATAGATTCTGTAAAAAAAGAATCGGGATTAGAAATAAAAGGTGTGGGGGAACCCGTCTATACGGAAAATGCGGGATATCCTTTTGCGAAAACAGAGGAAGGGAAAGCACTTCGTGATGAGGTGAACGAAGTGTTAAAAGAACTTACAGAAGAAGGCTTCATGGAAGAAACAGCGCTCAAATGGTTTGGCTTTAATCCGATGGAATAATAAGATATGGATGCTTTTAGACTGGACTATTTTTTTGATATGATTCCGAAAATAGTAAAATTGTTTCCGGAAACGGTGAAGGTGGCTTTTTTTTCCTTGCTATTGTCTCTCTTTTTAGGATTGGTTTTGGCTGTGATCAGACAATATAGGATAAAAGGATTGTATTTCCTGAGCTGTATATATGTTTCATTTTTCAGGGGTACGCCGTTTATAGGACAGTTGTTTTTATTCTATTACGGTTTTGCCCAGCTAAGTGAAACTATCCGGGAGATGTCCCCGTTTACGGCTGTTGTGATTGCTTTAAGTGCAAATTACTGTGCTTTTATGTCAGAAGACATCCGGGCGGCTCTTAACTCTGTAGAGAAAGGACAATATGAGGCGGGATTGTCAATCGGGCTGAAGCCGTTGGCGGTGATTTATAAAATTGTTCTTCCGCAGGCGGTCAGAACGGCGGTTCCAGGTTTGTCAAATAATTTTATTAATTTATTTAAATCAACAGCGATAGGTTTTATGATAGGCTATAAAGATATGATGGCGATTGTAAGCATGGAAACGTCCCGCACTTATCGTTTTTTAGAAGGATACGCGGCTGCTATGCTGATTTATTGGGGAATTATATCTGTGTTGTCATTTATGCAGGGTAAAATGGAAAGGAAATTAAATCGCATATACTGAGGTAAGCTATGATAAAAGTTAGAAATTTGAAAAAAAGTTTCGGAGAACTGAAAGTATTGGACGGCATATCTTTTGATTTAGAAGAAGGAAAAGTTTTGGTTGTAATCGGACCGTCAGGAACCGGAAAATCTACGCTGCTTAGGTGCATGAATTATTTAGAAAGACCGGCGGAAGGAGAAATTGAAGTTGATCATATAAAAGTAGAAGCTAAGACGGCAAAGAAAGAAGAAATTTATAAACTCCGTTCTCGTACTGCTATGGTATTTCAGAATTACAATTTGTTTAAAAATAAAACGGCGCTGGAAAATATAATGGAGCCAATGACGTCTGTACAGAGGATTCCGAAACAGCAGGCGGAGAAAAAAGCTTTGGAAATTCTTGATGCGGTAGGTCTGATTGAGAAGAGAGAACATTATCCGTCACAGCTTTCAGGAGGACAACAGCAGCGAATCGGCATCGGAAGAGCTATGGCAGTGAATCCGAGAGTGATGCTGATAGACGAGCCTACATCGTCGCTTGACCCGGAGCTGGTAGGAGAAGTGCTGGCTCTGCTATATGATTTGGCAAGAAATCATACTACTATGATAATTGCAACTCATGAAATGGAGTTTGCAAGGAATATAGCCGATTATATTATTTTTATAGAAGACGGTAAGATCATCGAAGAAGGCGATCCGGAGCAGTTTTTTAACGAACCGAAAACATACCGTGCGCAGCAGTTTCTGAAGAAGTTTAAAAAGAACGACATTGGATAAAGGGGACTGCCTTGAAAATAGTTAGCTCCAAACAGGGGCAGATATAGCTCGAAAGAGACATGTCTGCCCTTTTATGCCGTTTAGACATGTGATTCCCAACGGCCGGAAGCTCCGCATGGAAGTACGAGTCCGTTTGCAGAAACCGGGAGACCGATTTCTTGAGAATCCACGGTTCCGTCGAATTTCTTAAGTTCCGTTGCAAGCATGTAAGTCAATACTGCAGGTGCAAGACCTGTGGTGTAAGAATTAATCAGGAAGAAGAGCGGTTTATCCGATAAGACCTGCGTACAGAGTCTGATAAGCGGGTGAACGGCGTCTTCGATTTTCCAAATTTCCCCCTTTGGTCCTCTTCCGTAAGACGGCGGATCCATAATGATGGCGTCGTAGCGACTGCCGCGCCGGATTTCTCTTTCCACGAACTTTACGCAGTCATCCACAAGCCAGCGGATTGGCGCGTCGGAAAGTCCTGAAGATACTGCGTTTTCCTTTGCCCATGTCACCATGCCTTTAGAAGCGTCTACATGCGTCACGCTCGCGCCTGCGGCGGCGGCCGCCAAAGTAGCGCCGCCTGTGTAGGCAAATAAGTTCAGAACTCTAATCGGTCTGCCGGCATTTTTGATTTTGCCAGAGAACCAGTCCCAATTTGCCGCCTGTTCCGGGAAAAGCCCCGTGTGCTTGAAACTAAAGGGTTTCAGGTTAAAGGTAAGATTTTTATAACGAATCTGCCACTGTTTGGGCAAATCGAAAAACTCCCATTCGCCTCCGCCTTTTTTGCTGCGGTGGTAGTGGCCGTTCATTTCTTCCCAGCCTTTGTTTTTTTTAGGGGTATCCCATATGACCTGCGGATCCGGTCTTACTAAAATATAATTACCCCAGCGTTCTAATTTTTCTCCCTTTGAGGAATCTATTACTTCATAATCTTTCCAATTGTCTGCTATCCACATATAATTTGTCCTTTCATTCCATATGGTCGACTAAATATTTCGTAAATTTAATATGAACTTTATTATATCAAGAAAAATGCAGGTTGTAAATCAAAGAAGAAAAACTTTACCTTTCAGCTAAACGGTGATAGAATGACTCTATAAGTGTGGAAGTTGGGATCTCCAAATTTATGTAAAAGAAAGGTGAATAAAATGATAACAGTAAATGCAATGGGCGACAACTGTCCGATCCCGGTAATTAAAACAAAAAAGGCAATGCAGGAGATTACAGGTCCTGAAGTAATCGAGGTGCTGGTAGACAATGAGATTGCAGTGCAGAATGTGACGAAGATGGCGTCCAGTGAAGGCGGAGTTGTTACATCTGAAAAGGTTTCGGACAAAGAATTTAAAATTACAGTTCAGATGAACGGCGCAATCGCACCGGCAGACGAGGAATTAAGCTGCGTGCCTGACCAAAGGGACAACACAGTTGTTGTTATTTCCTCTGACCGTATGGGAGCAGGCAACGATGAGCTTGGCAAAGTTTTGATCAAAGGATTTATTTTTGCCGTAACACAGCTGGACAAGCTTCCGAAAGCAATGCTTTTCTACAACGGAGGCGCAACGCTTACGGCAGAAGGCTCCGACTCTTTAGAGGATTTAAAGAGTTTGGAGGCGCAGGGCGTAGAGATTATGACCTGCGGAACATGTCTTAACTATTATGGACTTACAGATAAACTGGTAGTTGGCTCCGTGACGAATATGTACAGTATTGTTGAAACTATGGCAGGGGCTGCCAAGATTATTCAGCCTTAATAAATGCAAGAAAGGAGGAGAGAAGCACGTATGAAATCAGATATCAAATTAACACAGATGACAAAAACCGCAGGGTGAGCCGCCAAGATAGGTCCTGAGACCCTTGCCCAGGTTCTGGGTAAGCTGCCAAAATTCCATGATGACAATCTTTTGGTCGGCATTGAAACTTCAGACGACGCGGCGATTTACAAAGTAACAGACGATATTGCGCTGATTCAGACCGTTGACTTCTTCACTCCTATAGTGGATGATCCCTATATGTTTGGTCAGATCGCGGCGGCAAATTCTTTGAGCGACGTGTATGCTATGGGTGGTGAACCGAAGATTGCACTTAATATTGTCGGATTCCCGAACTGTTTGGATCCGGCGATACTTGGAGAGATATTAGCAGGTGGCGCTGACAAAGTGAAAGAAGCAGGGGCTGTATTAGTCGGAGGGCACTCCGTACAGGACGATGAGCCGAAGTACGGACTTTGTGTGTCTGGTTTTGTACACCCTGATAAAATATTCAAAAACTACGGTTGTAAACCGGGAGACGTTCTGATTCTTACGAAACAGATTGGAAATGGCATTGTAAATACTGCAATCAAAGCGGAAATGGCGTCGGAGGAGGCAGTCAAAGAAGTAACTGTGGCGATGTCGTCCTTAAATAAGAAAGCAAAAGAGGTTGTTGAGAACCATAATGTTACGGCATGCACGGACATTACCGGCTTTGGACTTCTTGGACACTGCGTAGAGATGGCGGTTGCAAGCGATGTGACGTTTGAGTTAAATGTAAACGATATCGCTTATGTTACCGATGCGGTTTCCTATGCCAAAATGGGACTTGTTCCGGCGGGAGCATATAAGAATCGTGAATACTCCGGTCATCAGGTTGACATGACTCAGGTAGAAGAACACTTTATAGATCTGCTTTATGACCCACAGACATCGGGAGGACTGCTGATTAGTGTGGGACCTGAGGAAGTGGATGATATCATGAGAGAATTTGAAGAGAAGAAGATGGATACAAAAGTATCAATTATCGGAAAGGTAACAGAAAAAGGCGATAAATTGATTCGCCTCAGATAAGGATAAAATATGAATAAGAATCTATTGTTTCGCAATATTCCGAAAGTGGATGTGCTTTTGGAGAATGAGGACATTCAGCGGATGATTGGCACGTACAGCCGGGACACTGTTGTTGAGGCGATCCGTCAGGAACTTGAGATTTTAAGAGAGTTTATCAGAACCTGCGATAACGAAGAAAAGGCAATGGTTCAGATAGATGCCCTTGTGCAGAATATTGAATTGACGGTAGTGAAAATGCACAGACCGAATATGCGTCCGGTGGTGAATGGAACAGGAACAATTCTGCATACGAATCTGGGACGCGCGCCAATCAGCCGGGATCATATGAACTATGTGGCTTCGGTTGCGACGGGCTACTCGAATCTTGAATATAATTTAGAAGAGGGAAAGCGCGGCGAGCGCTATTCCCACTTCGAGAAACTGCTGTGCGAGATCACAGGAGCAGAGGCGGCTATGGCGGTTAATAATAATGCGTCGTCGGTCATGCTTATTTTAAGTACCCTTGGTAAGGGAAAAGAGGTTATTGTTTCTCGCGGAGAATTGGTAGAGATCGGCGGGAAATTTCGTGTTCCCGACGTTATGGAACAAAGCGGAGCCAAACTCGTGGAAGTGGGAACAACGAATAAGACGCACTTTTCTGATTATGAAGATGCAATTACAGAGGAGACAAGTGCGCTTCTTAAGGTTCATACTAGTAATTACCGTATTGTTGGATTTGCGGACAGTGTGCCGATTGCAGACTTGGTTCCGCTTGGAGATAAGCATGGTATTCCGATTGTAGAGGACTTAGGGAGCGGCGTGCTTATTGACCTTGCAAAATACGGTCTTGAACATGAGCCGACAGTACAGGAATCTATTCAGGCAGGCGCCGACATTGTATGTTTCAGTGGGGATAAGCTTCTTGGGGGACCGCAGGCAGGGATCATTGTAGGCAGGAAGAAATATATAGATATGATGAAAAAAAACCAGCTTACAAGAGCGCTTCGTATTGATAAGTTTACTGCTGCAACATTGGATGTTGTGCTGCATGAATATTTGTCGGAAGAGACGGCGGTAAAAAATATCCCGGTGCTCCGTATGATAACAGAACCTATAGAAAAAGTGACAAAGGATGCAAAGATGCTTTGCAGAATACTTAAAAATGCCGGTCTGCCGGCAGAAATCAGATTGGAAAGCTGCGAATCCCAGATTGGAGGAGGGTCTCTTCCTTTAGAACGTATTCCGAGCATGGCAGTTACCATTAAGCCGTTTAAGATTTCGACGGCAGAGCTTGAAGAAAGAATGAGACATCTTCCTGTTCCGGTTATTCCGAGAACGATCAATGATAAAATTGTTCTTGATGTACGTACAATAGACCGGAGTTTCTTTAAGCTGATAGCGGAGCAGTTCGCAGAACCGGGCATTTTAAACTAGAAGAAAGGCTGTACCTATATGAAAAACATCATTATTGGAACTGCCGGTCATATCGACCATGGAAAAACAACGTTGATTAAAGCTTTGACCGGTAGAAATACAGACCGCTGGGAAGAAGAACAGAGAAGAGGAATTACGATTGACCTTGGTTTCACTTATTTTGATTTGAAAAGCGGCGACAGAGTTGGAATTATAGATGTTCCGGGACATGAAAAGTTTATTAATAATATGGTTGCCGGAGTTGTAGGCATGGATCTTGTTATGCTTGTTGTTGCGGCAGACGAGGGTATTATGCCGCAGACGCGTGAGCATATGGACATTCTTGGGCTGCTTGGTATTGAGAAGAGTATTTTAGTGTTGAATAAATGTGACTTGGTTGATGAAGAATGGCTAGAGCTTGTAGAAGAGGAAGTGAAAGAAGAGCTGGAAGGAACATTTCTTGAAAATGCGCCGGTTATGAAGGTTTCTGCAGCTACGGGACAGGGAATCCCTGAATTGGTAGATATGATTGAGCATTTGACGTCGGATGAAGTTGAGCAGAAAGATATCAACACAATTCCAAGACTTCCGATTGACCGTGCATTCAGTATGTCAGGATTTGGAACGGTTATTACCGGAACGCTTCTTGCGGGAAGCATTACAAAGGAAGATGTGCTTGAGATGTATCCGATTGGAAAGGAATGTAAAATCCGAAGCATTCAGGTACACGGACAGACCGTGGAGAGATGTTATGCCGGACAGCGTGTTGCCATTAATATTTCTAATATAAAGAAAGGCGAAATCGCAAGGGGATGTGTGCTTGCGCCGCCGAATAATATGAAGAACACGATGATGCTTGATGTGAAGATGAATATCTTGCCTTCTTCCATGCGTATTTTGACAAATCATTCAAGACTTCATTTATTTACCGGAACGAGCGAGGTGCTTTGCCGAGCCGTTCTGCTGGATAAAGAGGAGCTGGGTCCTGGAGAGAGCGGATATGTACAACTTCGTTTGGAGGAGGAGATTGCGCTTAGAAGGGGAGATAAATTTGTTGTACGTTTTTATTCTCCGATGGAAACTATAGGCGGAGGCGTGATACTGGAACCAAATCCGACGAAGAAAAAAAGATTTCATGCTGACACAATCGAAGAGCTTAAAAGAAAAGAATCAGGTTCTTCGGAGGATATTATTGATATGCACATTCATAACAGCGCGGATTCCATGATGACGGTGGCAGAGCTTGCGAAAATAACAGCGCTGTCTCCGGAGGAAGTGCAGAAAGATGTTGAATCGCTGGAGAGGCAGGGAATAATTAAAGTATTTCGCATGAAGAAGGACAGCTTTGTATGGCATTCGGCCAATGACAAGGCGCTGCAGACAGGGCTGACAGAGAAACTGGCGGAATATCACAAAAAGCATCCGTACCGCTATGGCATGCAGAAGGCGGAGATTCATATGACTTTCTTGAAGAAAGTAAAGCCTGCGGTATTCGACCTTTATGTAGACAATCTGGCGGATGAGAAAGTTATAAAACGGCACAATGAATTTCTCTGTATGCCGGAACATGAGATTCGGAAGGACGCTCTATATGAGAAAACTGAGAAAAAACTTCTTGATACATTTGAAAAGGCAGGACTGGATTTTCCGAAAGTGTCAGAGGTGGATTTCGGCGGTATAGATTCAGGGGTAATTGATGATATCCTTCTGCTTCTTATGGAAGAAGGGAAGGTTGTCAAGCTCGGTGAAGAACTTTATACGCTGACGCCGTACATTGAAAAATCAAAAGGAATCATACAGGGACTTTTAAGTAAAAAGAGTCTGATTACAATGGGAGAAATTCGCGACGCTTTGGAGACAAGCAGAAAAAATGCTAAATTGATTGTAGAATATATGGACAGCATCAAGGTTACGAAGAGAAATGGAACAGAAAGTGAGAGGGTAGCTTACTAATGAATCTAAAGCAGTTAGAAGCATTTGTGCGTGTGACGGAGAAAAAGAGTTTTTCAAAGGCGGCAAAGGAGCTGTATCTTACGCAGCCGACGGTAAGCGCACATATATCTTCTTTG
>CANAZK010000098.1 GCA_947366105.1 uncultured Lachnospiraceae bacterium
GAACGGGATTTGGAAAACGTTTGGACAACAATCAGATTCTAATATTTGTCAATCAATTGAGTTGCCGACGCCCCCGCAAAGTCAATATATGCCTCATCTACAATCACTATGACATCCTGGTTATGCTTCAAAATATCCTCTACAAACTCCAGCTTCTCATAGATTCCTGTCGGTGCGTTTGGATTGGGAAAAATGATTCCGCCGTTTTCCTTGTAATAATCCTCTCTTCTGATCCTGAAATTCTCATCCACCGCCGGACATTCATATGGAATCCTATATAATTCCGCCCACACCTTGTAGAATGAATATGTAATATCAGGAAACAAAACCGGCTTCTCCGAATTAAAAAACGTCAGAAAACACATGGCAAGCACGTCGTCGGAACCCACTCCGACAAATACCTGTTCCGGCTTCACATGATAGTATTTTGCCAGTGCATCCGTCAGTACAGTAGACGCCGGGTCAGGATAGAGCCGGAGTCTGTCCGTGTCCAGTTCTCTCAGAATCCCCGCCGCCTTTGGCGACGGCGGATAAGGGTTCTCATTTGTATTCAGCTTAATCACCTTCTGCCGCGGCTGCTCTCCCGGAACATAAGGCTCTACTTTACGAATATTTTTTTCATATGCTTTCATATCTCGTGCTCCCGCCATTTTAAAAATATCTCTCAGCCAATTCTTTGAATTTCGGCAATGCGTTTACAATCGTTTCATATGCGACACAATATGCAATACGCACATATCCCGGACATCCAAAGGAGCTTCCCGGTACGATTAAGATGTTGAGTTCTTTTGCCGCGCTGCAGAACTCCTTCTCATTCGCAACCGGCGATTTCATAAATAAATAAAATGCCCCTTCAGGCTTAATGCACTCAAATCCGCAGCCTGTCAATCCTTTGTACAGAGTCTCCCTGTTTCTGTCATAGTACGATATATCCGTCTCTTCTTCAAGACATCTTTCTACTACCTTCTGCTGAAGCGTCGGCGCATTTACAAATCCGAGAATGCGGTTTGCTACATTTGCCGCCAAAATTACAGTCTCACTGTCCGCCGCCTCGTCCGGAATGACAAGATATCCGATACGCTCGCCCGGAAGAGAAAGGGACTTACTATATGAATAGCAGACAATTGTATTCGCATAGTATTTTGTAAGATACGGAACCTCCACGCCGTCATATGCAAGTTCACGGTACGGCTCGTCCGAAATCAGATAAATCTCATGTCCATACTCTTCCTGCTTTGCCTCCATGACAGCGGCAAGTTTCTTAATTGTTTCTTCTGAATAAACAACCCCCGTCGGGTTATTCGGCGTATTTACGATGACCGCCTTTGTCTTCGCTGTAAGCTTAGCTTCAAATTCGTCAAGTTTAGGCTGGAAATTGTCTGTATTTGGGGAAATCTCAACAATTACCCCGTCAAAGTTATTTACATAGCTTCTGTATTCTCCAAAATACGGCGCAAACACGATAACCTCGTCTCCCGGGTCAAGCAGTGTTTTCAAAGCCACATTAAGACCGCCCGCAGCCCCCACGGTCATTGTAATATTCTTTCCCTCAAAATTTGTTCCAAATCTCTTGTTTAACGATGCAGCAACGGCTTCCCTGACCTCCATATAGCCTGCGTTGCTGTTTGTATATCCATGAAGCACAAGAGGATTTTCCTCATTCACAATATCAATAATCGCTTTCTTAATGGATTCCGGCGCCGGTACATTCGGGTTACCTAGGCTGAAATCATATACATTCTCCGACCCGTAAATCTTCGCAAGACGATTTCCCTCTTCAAACATCGCACGGATTGCCGAGCTGTTGGCAGTCATATTTTCCATTTTCTTTGAAATCATTGTTCCTGTCCTCCTGTTCTTTTTGTCACAATACCTTTTTCTACCATGAATACCGGGCGGTACGACAATTTTGCCTTACGCAGTCCTTCCGCGCCTGTATCTTCCTCTCTGTTGACGTATTGATACTTCATGCATTCATGCTCCACAAACTGCTGGTTGATCATCGGATATGCTCCCTGCACCTCTGCAAAGGCCTTCTCAATGTGTACCACAAATGTATCCTCACAGACCTCTTCTCCTATTGTAAATGCTACGATTTCTCCGTCCACTCTTATAAGTCCGCCGGTAAGTTCCAGCTCCTTGAAAAGCCTGAGCGAATTTAAAGTAACGCACATCTCTGCATTCTTCTCCTCGTCTTCCTCGCAGCCGTTCTCATTTCTCCACTTAAGCGCCATTTGGAAACACTCTTCAAGGTTATCCTCTGTCAGTGTTTCATACGACCAATTATCATGCTCCGCTTTAAATTTGTTAATATGATTCCTTTTAGAATGCAATTTCTTGCCGGATAGTGAAGCAAGCTTCTCCGACTCATATATATAATCCGCAGAATCCCTGTCATATTCAATCTTATACTGTCCCGGGTACCATTCCTCAAGCTGACTAAACTGCTCCTCCGTCACATTATAAAGACGGAATTCAAATCCACGCTCTGTGCTGTATTCCATCAGGTATTCAACAGCTTTTTTCACATCCGCCGGCGTTCCCACCGGATAAGCAAACGCCGTCCCCATATCCTCGCTTTTAAATACAACGGCGTTTTCAACCAGCGCATATTGTACTTTATAATGTCTTGACCACAAATATACATTTACGAATGTTCTTTCGCAGCTTCTTGACGGATAGTCTCTGAAATACTTTGTCAGCAACTCCTTGTCCTCAAATTCAGGACGTTTAAAGTCTATTTCTTTCATGTTCACACCTTCTCATACATTTCTCTTATTATACTTTTAGTAGCTTTATTCCTTTCGTGAAGCGGCGTTCCGTTAACGGGCATGGTACAAGGATTCATATACGCCTTTTCTGGCAAGCAGTTCTTCATGAGTTCCCTGTTCCTCAATTCCGTTTTCCGTGAGAACCAAAATACGTCTTGCATTCCGTATCGTAGTAAGCCGGTGGGCAATTACGAATGTGGTTCTGTTCTTGGCAAGGCTTTCCAGCGACTGCTGCACCACTCTTTCACTTTCATTGTCAAGAGCCGACGTTGCCTCGTCAAAAATAAGTATCGGCGGATTTTTTAAAAATACGCGGGCAATAGAAAGCCGCTGTTTCTGTCCTCCTGAAAGCTTGGCTCCCCGCTGTCCGATATCCGTATCATATCCGTCCGGAAAACTCATAATAAAATCATGTGCGTTTGCTCGTCTTGCCGCCCGGATAACGTCCTCATCCGTTGCGCCCGGATTGCCGTAACGGATATTCTCCATAATAGTTCCGGCAAACAGATACACATCCTGCTGCACGATACCAATATTATTTCTCAAATCGGCCAGCTTAAACTTACGGATATCTGTTCCGTCAATCTTAATGCTTCCGCCCGATACCTCGTAAAATCTTGGAATGAGACTGCAGAGCGTTGTTTTTCCAACTCCCGACGGTCCCACAAGAGCCATATATTCGCCCGCCTTTACGTCTAGATTCACATGTGCAAGCACATTCTCATTACTGTCACTGTAATGGAAAGAAACATTCTCGAATTCTATCCTGCCTTCAAGTCTGTCTACGGAAACGGCGTCCTCGTCGTCAGTGATATCCGGCGCAATGGACATCATTTCCAAGAATCTGTCGAACCCGGAATAACCGTTTTGGAACATTTCCGTAAAATTAATCAGTTTCCTCACCGGTTCAATAAAGTTATTAATATAAAGTAAAAACGTTACCAAATCCGTCACTTCTATCGACCCTGTCGTAAGTCCTCTTGCACCGGCTATCAAAACGCCCACCGTAACAAGCGTTGTCAGGGCATTAAGCGTCGAATGATAACTTGCCATATAACGGTAACTGATTTTTTTCGCCGCTACAAAATTATCATTTCCATTTTGGAACTTCTTCATTTCAATGTGCTCGTTTGCAAATGATTTCACAACACGGATTCCCGAAAGGCTGTCCTCTATCTGGCTGTTGATGTCCGCAATCCTCGCTCTGTTTCTCTTAAACGCAACCTTCATCTTACGGTTATAATACCCTGCAAAGACTCCCATAACCGGCACAAATACAAACGCCGTCATTGTCAGCTTCAAATTAATATTTGCAAGTATAATAAAGGAACCTAAAAGCTTGATAATGGAAATTACGATATCCTCCGGACCGTGGTGCAGAAGCTCTGTAATATCGAATAAATCGCTTGTGATACGGGACAACAGCGCTCCCACCTTTTGGTTATCATAAAAGGCGAATGTCAGCTTCTGGTAATGCCCGAAAATGTCGCTGCGCATATTGGCTTCCATCTTCGCTCCCATCATATGGCCGTAAAAAGCAATAAAATAATTGCAGCCAAATTCTACCGCTACAAGAAATACTAAGAGAAGCCCCAGCATTGTGATGGTCTTCATAACCTTGTCTGCCTCAAAGTAAATAACTTCATTAGTTATGTACCGCACAACAAGCGGGATGACCAAGGTCACCGCCGCCCCAAGAATTGCAAAAAGCATATCGCTAAAAAACAAGCCTTTATATGGTTTATAGTAAGATAATAGTTTCTTAAGCTTTGTTTTCATGTCATTCCTCCTCATGCAAATAAGGACGTCACTCAAAAAGCTACGCCCTCACTCATTTCTATTCATTCATATTCGCCAGCTTTGCCGCCTGGTCTGCCGCGATGAGACTGTCGATAATCTCGTCAATATCTCCATTCATAACATTGTCAATTTTATATAATGTGAGCTTGATACGATGCTCTGTCACACGTCCCTGCGGGAAGTTGTAAGTACGAATCTTCTCCGAGCGGTCTCCCGTGCCAATCTGGCTTCTTCTTGCTTCCGCCTCCGCGGACTGCTGTTTATCGAGCTCCAACTCATACAGCTTAGAACGAAGCAGGCGGAATGCCTTTTCTCTATTCTGAAGTTGTGATTTCTCTGTCTGGCTGTAAATGACAATGCCCGTCGGATAATGGGTTAAACGAACGGCAGAGTCCGTTGTGTTGACACACTGACCGCCGTTTCCGGAAGCGCGCATAACATCAATACGAATATCTTTATCATCAATTACCACGTCTACTTCTTCCGCCTCCGGCATAACAGCCACCGTAATGGTAGAGGTATGAATACGTCCGCCGGATTCAGTTTCAGGCACACGCTGCACGCGATGTACGCCGCTTTCGTATTTCATTCTGGAATAAACACCCTGACCGCTTACCATAAATACAACTTCCTTGAAACCGCCGATTCCATTCTCATTTACTGAAATCAGCTCTGTTTTCCAGCGTCTGCTCTCTGCGTAATGAACATACATACGGTATACCTCCGCTGCAAATAACGCAGACTCGTCGCCTCCTGCTCCGGCGCGGATTTCTACTATAATATTCTTATCGTCATTCGGGTCCTTCGGAAGAAGAAGAATCTTAAGCTCATGCTCCAGCTCCTCTACTCTCTGTTTGGATGAAGAAAGCTCTTCCTTCGCAAGCTCTCTCATCTCCTCATCGGATTCTATCTCCAGCATCTCTTCACTGTCTGCAATTGCCTGCTTAGCATTTTTATATTCTGTATAAGCTTCTACAAGCGGAGTTAAGTCCGCCTGTTCTTTCATCAGCCTGCGAAAACGGTTTTGATCATTTGCCACGTCCGGCTCCTGAAGCTCGCTTAAGAGTTCTTCAAAACGAATCAGCAAATCTTCTAATTTATCAAACATGTTAATTCCTCCTAATTTTTCCTTTCCAAAATATTCTACACGCCGGAGACTACTCGGTCAAGTCCCGCAAGATCCTTTTTCACCGTTACCTTTGCAAATCCTGCCTCTTCCATCAGCTTTTTCACTTCTTCTCCCTGGTCGCAGCCAATTTCAAAATACATCCTTCCGCCCTTTTTCAGGTATCTTCTTCCCTCCTTAATAATCTCCCGGTAGAAGAAAAGCCCGTCTTCCTTCCCGTCAAGGGCAGCATACGGATCATGCAGTCTTACCTCGTCTTGAAGTTCTTCTATAACTGCGGTTTTGATATACGGCGGATTAGAAACAATCACGTCATACATCCCCTCCACATTTTTAAACAAATCACTCTGTACAAATACTGCTTCTGTTCCTTGACGTCTTGCATTCCTGCGCGCAACCTCAAGAGCCTCCTCCGAGACATCAACGCCGATTCCTCTTATGCAGTCCCTTCCCCTGCTGTCCTGAGTCATTTTCATCAGGCTGATTAAAATGCAGCCTGAGCCGGTACACATATCAAGCACCCTCATATTTTCTTTCATATTTTCCAAGACCGCTTCCACAAGTGTCTCCGTATCTTGCCTTGGAATCAGAACATGTTCATTGACTTCAAAGGTCATTCCCATGAATTCCTGTTCTCCGGTCAGATGCTGAACCGGGATTCTCTGTCTGCGCTTCTCTATGTAATTACAATAAGCCGCCTTCTGTGCCACGCTCATCTCCTGCTTCGGATTCACATAATACATTGCCCTGCTTATATTTGTCACATGTTCAAGCAGAATCCATGCATCCGTTTCCGCCTCGGAAATCCCTGCCTCTCTTAATGATTTTTTCCCAAATTTAAATGCTTCTTCCAGTGTCATTTCTCTTCCGCTCCATATGTCTCCTGTTGATATTTTTTCCAGTCAAATACCGCCTCTATCGACTGAATTGCTACTTCTATCATATCGTCATCCGGTTCCTTCGTTGTTAATTCCTGCATCCACAGCCCCGGCTGGCTCAAAATATTCACCACCGGGTTATCACTGTTTCCCGCCCACTTAATCAACTCATATGAAATCCCCGCAATAACGGGAATCAGGGCAATTCTAAGCCCCACTTTCATAATCTGTGAGTCTGCCTTAATGAAAAATACAAGCACGCAGCTCACAAGCATCACAAACAGCAAAAAGCTTGTTCCGCATCTCTTATGCTGTTTGGAACTTTTCCTAACATTCTCTACATTCAGCTCCAAGCCATGCTCAATACAGTTAATACACTTATGTTCGGCGCCATGATACATAAAAACCCGCTTTATATCCCGCATTCTTGAAATCAGCAGAATATATCCTATAAAAATGGTAAGGCGAAGCGCCCCCTCGAGCGCCGACAACGCTATTCTGGAGTGAATAACGTTTCCTGCTAAACCAATCAGGAAATACGGAAGCACCATGAATACCGCCACTGCAAGAACAATGGAAACCGCCACCGTCAGGCCCATCAGAATCGACTCTTTCTTCTCTGCCTTTTGGGCCTCCTCTTCCGTCATAATCTTCTCTTCCTCTTCTTCGCAGAAGCTTGCGGAATAAGTAAGAATTCCCATACCCAGAACCATAGAATCTATAAAATTGAACACGCCCCGGACAAACGGAATCTTCGTCAGCTTTTTCCATCTCACGATGCTTTGATGCTTATCAACCTTTACTTCTATCTCTCCGTCAGGCTTGCGTACGGCAACGGCATATTCGTCTCCGTTTCTCATCATCACGCCTTCCAAAACCGCCTGCCCTCCTATATTGGATGATTTCATAATTCCCCTCCATTAAAGCAACAAAGGTTGAGATTTTGCAACCTCAACCTGTAAATCCTGAACTTTCTTATGCCTGAATTCCGTATTTCTTGTTAAACTTATCAACACGGCCACGAGCCTGTGCGGCTTTCTGCTGTCCTGTATAGAATGGATGGCATTTTGAACAAATTTCCACATGGATATTCTCCTTAGTAGAACCAGTTACAAAAGTGTTTCCGCAGTTACAAGTTACTGTTGCCTGGTAATAATTTGGATGTATTCCTTCTTTCATGATTTTCACCTCTCTATTTTTATTTATGCGATACAATATAACGCATTCGTTTCTCACTCAAACAGCTTTTTCATTGTAGCACAAATATACAAACTTTGCAAGTTCTTTCTGAGGCTATTCTACAATAATTTTGTTTTCTTCACCATCTGCACAAGTTCTTCATTGTTTTTTGTACGCGAGAACATATTCAGAATGTTATCCGCCGCTTCTTCCGGCTTCAGTCCGTTCAATGCGCGCCGCATGCTGTACACCGCCTCCTGCTCCTCTTTTGTAAGCAGAAGGTCCTCGCGTCTCGTCCCTGATTTCGGAATGTCAATGGCAGGGAATACACGCTTCTCCTGCAGTTTTCTGTCCAATACAAGCTCCATATTGCCCGTACCCTTAAATTCCTCGTAAATAACGTCGTCCATCTTGCTTCCCGTATCTACAAGAGCCGTTGCAAGAATGGTAAGACTTCCGCCCTCACGCATATTTCTTGCCGCTCCGAATATTCTCTTAGGCATGTGTAGCGCAGCCGGATCAAGACCGCCTGATAATGTACGTCCGCTCGGCGGAACAATCAGATTGTATGCACGTGACAGTCTTGTAATACTGTCCAGCAGGATGACAACATCCTTCTTATGCTCCACAAGACGTTTTGCACGCTCGATCACCATCTCCGATACTCTCCTGTGATGTTCCGGAAGTTCGTCAAAGGTAGAATAAATGACTTCTACATTCTTGCCGCAGATGGCTTCACGGATATCCGTAACCTCCTCCGGACGCTCGTCAATCAATAGAATCAATAGGTGCATTTCCGGGTTGTTTCTCAGGACAGACAAAGCCGCTTCTTTTAAAAGCGTTGTTTTTCCTGCCTTTGGAGGCGACACAATCATTCCGCGCTGCCCCTTCCCGATCGGCGACAGCAAGTCCACAATTCTCATAGCCGTAGAGCTTCCGGTTCCTTCAAGCTTCAGCCTCTCATTCGGAAAAATCGGAGTCATATCTTCAAAATTGGCGCGCCTTGAGGCTACTGAAGGCGTCAGACCGTTAATTTTTACCAAATATAATAATGCGCTGAATTTCTCCGACTGGGATTTCACTCTTGTATTTCCCTCTAGAATATCTCCGGTTTTTAAATTGAATCTGCGAATCTGGGACGGCGACACATAAACGTCGTTCTCTCCCGGCAGATAATTAGCAGAACGAATAAATCCGTAGCCGTCCGGCAGCACCTCGATAATTCCATTTACCGTAATTCCGCTGTCAAGCTGTTCAATATCTGCTGATCCTGACTTTTCATTTTTCACTTCTTCTTTTACTGCTTTCACTTTATCCTTCTCGTCTTCTTCCAACATCAATTCGATGATATCTGCTTTCTTCATTGTCGAAACGCCTTTCAGATGTCTCGCTTTAGCTATATCTCTTAAGGATGTCAGCGGTAAAGATTCATACTTCTCTCTCATCATCTTTTCCTTCCTATTCGCTTGTTGTAATATCATTAGGGGGTACATGGTCAGACCTGACTTCTTCTGAAATTATGTGTTCATTATACACCATTTTCCAAAAAAAGCAACCATTTATTTGTATTTTGCTTTGCAAGTTGATTTGATTCTTTAAGAATGCTATATTTATTACATAAAATACATCAAACATTTGTAGGAAAAAGGTGAAAATTTTATGACCAAACGCTGGGGCGAAAAACGTTATTATTCTTTAGATTATTACCTGAAGAACACTTATGGCGAGAAACTTTACAAACTTTCTTTAAACGGAGGAATGACCTGCCCGAACCGTGACGGAACTCTTGGAAACGGAGGATGTATTTTCTGCAGTGCAGGCGGCTCGGGCGATTTCTCCGCCTCTCCTTCTTTGTCAATCCATGCACAGCTTGCTTACGGCAAGGAACTGGTCGCCCGCAAATATGCCGGACATTCTTATATTGCCTATTTTCAGGCATATACTAATACTTATGCTCCGGTTTCTTATTTAGAAAAAATATTTACGGAAGCCGTTATGGAACCGGAAGTTAAAATACTGTCCATCGCCACAAGACCGGACTGCCTGAGTAATGAAATTATCAGTCTTCTTGCAAGACTGAACAAAATCAAGCCGGTGTGGATTGAACTCGGGCTTCAGACAATGCATGAAAAGAGCGCTGATTTTATCCGGCGCGGTTACCCCCTTTCCGTCTTCGAGACGGCAGTTTCCGCATTGCGCAGAAATAAGATTACAGTAATCGTACATGTAATTCTTGGTCTTCCAACGGAAACGCCTGAGATGATGCTTCAGACTGTTTCTTATTTAAACCGCTTGGATATTCAGGGAATAAAATTACAGTTACTGCATATTTTAAAAGGGACGGATTTAGCGTCTTATTATAAAAATCATCATTTTCATCTTCCGTCATTGGATGAATATGTGGTATTATTAGGTAAAAGTATTTCTTTATTACGTCCCGATATTGTTATCCATCGGCTGACCGGCGACGGACCAAAAGAAATCCTTATAGAACCTCAATGGACGTGCAATAAACGTTTCGTTCTGAATTCTATACAAAAGCACCTAAAAAGTCAGGATATCTGGCAGGGAAAGGAGTATACATATGTCTGAAGCATTTACACTTTACAAACTTATTGTATTATACATGCTGGATAAGGTAAATTTTCCATTAACCAACGGACAGATCTCAGAATTCATTCTGGATAAAGGCTATACAACCTATTTCAAACTCCAGCAGACATTGGCGGAGATGGGCGCTGCGCATTTTGTCCGCGAAGAAATCACGCATAACCGTACGCTCTACCATTTGACTGAAGAGGGCAGGGAAACGCTCCGATATTTTGGAAACAAAATATCTCCTGCCATCCGAGAAGATATCGACATGTTTCTCAATGAGCATCAGTACGAATTAAAAAACGAAGTGTCTGCAAAGGCAGATTATTTTCAAAACACATCTTATGAATTTTCCGTACGCTGCCAGGTTGTGGAAGGACAGACAAATTTGATCGACCTGACGCTTACGGTTCCCTCTGAGCGGGAAGCACAGACAATCGTCAATAACTGGCGTCAAAAAAGCGGTGAAGTCTATGCGTTTATTATGAAAAATTTATTATAGCGCTTATATATTTTCAGGGACTTTTGCTTATGAGTAATACCTACTCTTTAAGCAGAAGTCCTGTTTTTTTGTCTCTTTAAAAAAACTCTTGACAATTCCTCTCCACCGTAATATTATTGTATTAACTAAATAAAACAAAATAACAATTAAGTAGAAGGAAC
>CANAZK010000099.1 GCA_947366105.1 uncultured Lachnospiraceae bacterium
CAGTACAGTTGAGATAAACTGTTGGCAGATTGTACTGAGGTTAATCAAACTTGCTAACAGTCACAACTGTACTATTCGAAAAATTAAGAATAAAGGAGTACAGTTATGCGTTACATAAAAAAAGTATTACAAAAAAACAAAATACTAGTATTTATTTATATTGGTTTAGGCATATTTAATGCATTTATGACTAATTTCAAAGCTGATTATTTCCAAAAGATTATCGATGGATTAGCAGACGGTTCACTTACCCTTAAATGCCTGATAATCTATGGATTTATTTTGATTATTAACCATTGCATGTGTTATTTAGATAATTATCCTGATCAGAAATTGGCACAAGGTATTTATTTAGATTTCAAATTATTGGCGCTAAAAAAAATAAGTACAATAGATTATATTGAATATCAAAAAATAGGCACGGGAAAGCTTGTACAAAGAATCGAAAATGGTGCGTCCGCTGGCAGAGATGTTCTATATAGCTTTTGGTTGCAAGTAATACGAGATTTGTTTCCGACCATATTGTTTAGCATTTATTTTATTTGGAAAATAAACAGAGGTATTACATATGCGTTGCTCATTGGCTACGTTGTTATTTTTATAATAACCAACATCTTATTAAAGTTTCTTTACCATATAAAAGAAAAAATCTTGAATAATGAAGAACTATTAAATCACTATTTGATTCGAGGTTTTATGGAAATGGTGGTGTTTCGTACAAATAGACAATTTTCTAACGAAATAAAGAAAGCTAAAAATGCGAAAGAGTATATTGTTTCATCGAAAGTAAAGATGAGTATGATTCACGAAGCTTTCTTTACCATATTTGTTTTACTTGTAGCCATGTTGAATATCAGTATTCTTATTTATGCGTGGATTAGCAAGAATCTTTCAGTCGGTTCTGTAGTGGCATTAATTACGCTTATTGAAAATGCATATATGCCAATAGCAATTTTTAATGTAATTTATGTGCAGTATAAATTGGATATAACATCATATACTAGATTTGAAAAATTTTTGTGTGCAAAAGATGATATGCAATTGTTAAATGGTCAAATAATTAATAGAGATATTGGAGACATATCTATTAAAAACCTCTCCTTTCAATACGAAGATCGTAAAGTTTTAGATAAACTATGTTTATCTATCAAAAAGGGAGAGAAGATCGCTTTTGTTGGAGAAAGCGGTTCCGGGAAGTCTACCATAGTAAAAATATTGATTGGACTACTGAAATATACCGAAGGTCAAATTTATTTAGGCGGATTAGAATTAAATGATGTTTGTCTTGATGAATTATATAATATAGTTAGCTATTTGTCACAAGACGCTCCTATTTTTGATGGAACTATAAAAGAAAATGTAGTTTTTGATAGAGACATATCTGATGAGAAAATATATGAAGCGTTAAATAAGGTACAATTATCACAGATGCTTAAAAAATCAGACAAAGGATTGAATACAGATATTGGAGAAAAAGGAACTTGCTTATCTGGAGGAGAAAAGCAAAGACTTGCATTGTCTCGTCTATGGTTTGTAGATTCTGAACTTGTCATTTTGGATGAAGCTACATCAGCAATGGATAATTTAACAGAAGAAAATGTCATGCATGAAGTTATCCTAAAGCTAAAAGAGCAAACTGTAATTGCAATTGCACATCGCTTAAATTCTATTGTTGGATTTGATCGAATTGTAGTTTTTAAAAATGGTAAAATCGTAGACCAAGGTACCTTTTCCGAGCTTATAAGTAATAATGAGTATTTTGTAGATTTATATAATTCCAGCGTACAACAACATTAATGGGTTATTCTTTGGATCTGTTGACAAACTAAAGAATCAAGACCTTCTGTATGGTATAATTATTATATCAATTACAGGAGGTCTCTTTTATGATAGGTAAACTTTAAATTGTACCAAATAGCAAGAAAGGGGCTTATTATGCTATCATATGAACCTTTGTGGAATACTATGAAAAATCAGAATATAACAACATATACACTTATCAATACACATAACATCAATCCAAGGACTATAAACAATCTGAAACACAATAAATCCATCACAATGTATACGCTTGAACGATTATGCCAAATTTTGCATTGTAAGCCCAACGATATTATAGAATTTTCTGAGGATTAACGGTCAGACATGCCTAAAAACAGCAATTAGTACATAGGGTAGAGGATCGAGGAGACTATGAAGAAAAGTCTGTAAATAAGATCTTCTATGATAATGAAGGGTGAAAATCTTGAAAAACAGGTTTCTCACCCTCGGATCGAGCAGACCTGCTCCGTCTTTTATCCTATCTTCTTCTGTAGATTATTTTTTGTTCTCTTCCATACAATACTTCCCGTATAATTACGGATTTCCTTATTTACCTTTACTTCAAATAAATCCCCCCTTTGGGACATAAAAAACGCCACCTCTTATGAAGTGACGATTTCTAGCACAAATTTTTATAATGTTTCTAGTTCTGGCACTGCTTCCTCGAATAACTGCATCAAGTCATGGTTCGCTCCGATATTGGTCACTTCAAAATGGTTCAGGCAATAGGGAAGCCATGACAGTTCATGGCTCATTTCTCGGATTAAATCAAAAATCTCCAAATCTGTTGTTTTATATTTGGAAGCTTTGCTTCTCTCCTTGCCATTATGCCACGCTTAACCTCTTTGTATAATGGTACAGGACGTCTTCCACAGCAAAATCATCTTCATTCTCCCCATCATCACTATTGTACCATACCCATTTGGTTACATAATCCATAAACCATGTTTTTTCCCGTAATGATGTAATGATACTTCCAAACGCTCCATAATCCTTTGGGTTTCCATTTCCTGTAAAGCACATCGTCCCATCGGTGCCCTTTGTCAGGTTTAATTTATATTGGAAAAAAGCCTGCTCTAAAGCCTGATAGATACTCTCCACACGGTACTTCTGTTCTTCAAGTATCTTTGCTTCATCCATTTTTATCTCTAATTTCAGCATAAAAAGCCTCCCTTATAAAGTGCCGTTTCTATTCCTACTCCCTTATTATATCCGACTATGCGGGAAAAATCTATTCACTTTTTGCGAAAGCAATAGGACAAATGCCATACCAACCAAAGTAAATATCCCAACTAATAAACCTACGATAATTGGCAACAGATACTTTGATTTTTTCATTTGACTAAATTCCTTTCTTTGCTCTGTCATTGGTATTCCCCTTGAACTCCTTTTCCACATAACAATGTTCATGCTTACCAATTAATTTGTTTCCTTCAAAATCCAATTCGATAATATATGGCATCCAGTCAATAATTCTCAAAAAATCGTTACACCCAAATCCATTGTCATAAAAATTCAATATTGTGCTAAGAGCAGTACCATGTGTTCCTATAACAATTCCCTTATCCGGATTATCTGATAAGATTTTCTTTAAGGCTTCCATGTTGCGGTTCTGAACCATAGCAATAGACTCTCCGCCGTCTTCATGGTAATCATGGTCAGACCACCGTTTTTGAAACATCTCATGATTGTTGCCGTGCGCGCCGGTTTCACGTTCTCTCAAGCGTTCATCCGTTATTATCTCTTTTCCGAAAAATGCCGCCGCATCTGCGATGGTATCCATACTTCGCTTGTAAGGACTACTATAAAACACATCTACTTTTTTATCTTTCAAAAATTCTAATACGATTGCCGAATCATTCTTACCGTCTTCTGTCAAAGGTCTTGTCCTATCTTCCTTCCACGCATAGTCCGGCTGCGCGTGGCGCACAAAATATATTTTTGTCATATAAATCTACCTCCTTTTATACATGACAATTTCAGGATCCTTGCCATTACAGCCATACTCACATACAAGCATATTTGTATCGTCGGCAACAATTCCATAGCATCTGTCACTTCCGAATCTTTCTATCTGATTACCCAAGTATACATAATTGTCTTTAAGCAATTTTACGGACTGGCCGTTTGCAAGCTGATATTCAAAATTAACAAAATAGCCATTCAATAAACTAAGGTCACTAACTTCAAGCCCCTCTATTCCAAGTGCGTTAAATTCAGAAATCAATGCATTTTTTAACCTCATAAATTCCTCAATGCCGCCTCGTTTAATACATTCGGCGGCAATACAGCTTCCGCCAAAAGGATGTCCGTCCACCTTTTTACAGCCTCCGCATTCCTCTCTTCTACTACATTCATCACAACAGTCTAAACCACAGTTTGACAACATAAATATACCTCCAAATCTTTCCGACTTTATTCTGTAACCACTAGTAAAAATGCGCCCAAAAAGCAGCGCAGTTAAGCGAAATCTACTTTTCAAGACGCATTTTCAAATAACACTTATTCTTTTATTTCGCAAGCAGCATCATAATCTCATTACTTCTCTGAATAAAGGTCGTCATCTCTTCCGGGTTAAGCGGTTTATTGCTTAACATCGCAAGGTCGAATAACTGCCGGCAGAACATAGATGTATGTTCTCCTTCTTTATTTTCAAGCACATACTGCACAAGCGGATGATTTGCATTTAATACAAGCGTCACATCTGTTCCAAACATAGACGGATCCATTCCATACATGTTATACATCTTCATCATTTCCTGCATACGGCGGGATTCCTCTGATAACGTAACCATAGATGCAACATTTTCGTTTTTCAGTTTCTCAACTTTCACTTCTAATTTTTCATTAGAAAGCGCCTTTCTAAATACTTCGGTTAAAGTCTCTTTCTTTTCTTCCAAAGCCTTCTCATCATCTTCTGATACTTCTTCCTTGAACTGTTCTGTAAGATCCGCATCAATGCGCTGGAACTTCACATGTTCATTTCTCTGCTCCAGCTGTGAAATAAATGCAGAATCAATGTTGTGTGTCAAAAGCACTGCATCCATATTTTCAGCCTTGAACATATTAATGTACTGACCCTGCTGCTGTTCATCCGTCACATAGAAGATTGTCTTCTTCTCAATTTCCTTGCCTTCTTCTTTTTCCGGCTTCTCACCCGCAATATCCTTCAGTGTAAGATATTTATGCTCAAGGTTTTTAAAGAGCATATAATCACTCATCTTGTCACAGAATTTCTCATCCTTCAAGCATCCAAATTTAATGAAAGGACTGATATCATCCCAGTATTTTTCATAAGATTCTCTGTCTGTCTTGCACATTCCCGAAAGCTTGTCCGCTACTTTCTTGGAAATATAGTCCGCAATCTTATTTACAAAGCCGTCGTTCTGCAGTGCACTTCTTGATACATTGAGCGGCAAATCAGGACAGTCAATTACACCCTTTAACAGCATCAGGAACTCAGGGATTACCTCTTTAATGTTATCTGCGATAAAAACTTGGTTGTTATAAAGCTTAATTGTTCCTTCAATTGACTCATACTCCGTATTAATCTTCGGGAAATAAAGAATTCCTTTTAAGTTAAACGGATAGTCCATATTCAGGTGAATCCAGAATAAAGGTTCTTTATAATCCATAAAGACTTTTCTGTAAAATTCAATATAGTCTTCCTTCTGACATTCATTTGGATGTTTTCCCCAAAGCGGATGAATATCACTTAAAGAAACCGGACGTTTGTTGATTTTCACTTTATCAACTGCCGGAGATACCTCAACCATCTCCTTCTCGCCGTTTTCGTTCTCTTTCTCTTCCATCTTGGCTTCTTCATGAATATGCTCTACAACAACATCATCTTCACGAAGTTCTTCTTCCAAGATCGTCTCGTATTCCTGCTCTGCATTTTCTTTTGATAAGAAAATCTCTACCGGCATAAATGAACAGTATTTTTCAATTACTTCCCTCGCACGGTATTCATTCGCAAACGCAAGGCTATCCTCGTTTAAGAAAAGCGTAATCTCTGTACCAACCGTATCTTTGCTGCCTTCATCCATCTCATACTCTGTACCGCCGTCGCATGTCCAATGAACCGACGCAGCGCCTTCCTTGTATGACAATGTATCAATATGAACTTCATCAGCCACCATAAACGCCGAATAAAATCCGAGACCGAAGTGGCCAATCATATCATCGTCCGTTGTTTTATCCTTATATTTCTCAAGGAATTCTGTCGCTCCCGAAAAAGCAATCTGAGTAATATATTCCTCAACCTCATCGGCTGTCATACCGATACCGTTATCAATGAATTTCAGAGTCTTCTCCTCCGGATTTACAATAATCTCGACTTTCGCCTTATAATCATCCGGCATAGAGTATTCGCCCATCATATCCAGCTTTTTCAATTTTGTAATTGCGTCACATCCGTTTGATATTAACTCACGGAAGAAAATATCGTGGTCTGAATACATCCACTTTTTAATAATCGGAAAAATGTTTTCACTATTAATCGAAAGATTTCCATGCTTTGTTCCCATTTATAACAGCTCCTTTTATTTTTATTTATCTAAATGCTATCTTAATACCTTGGAAAATAAAAGTCAATAGGGAATTAGCACTCATTTTAAATGAGTGCTAATAATCTTATAAACTTTATAAAATTTCTATAAAATCCCTCTCCATGCGCTCAGACAAAACATGATCATACACTTTCCTAGTCGTTTTAATATCAGCATGACCCATTATACTACGCAGCACATTAGCGTCAATCCCTATGTCACACATTCTTGTACATGCGGTATGCCTTAAAATATGCGCGGATATCTCACCAATTAATACTCTTCTATCTTTTCTTAAAAGACTTTACACTAGCCTTGTCTGACATGATGGACAAAAAATTAACTCCTATCAATGACAAACTCAAAAAAATTGAATTAGTACAAGAGAATGAAATTTTGCCTCGATTACAGAATATCGAAGCTTGTTACATTTCAACAAATGAACGATATAAAAACAGGTCGTAACTGAACATTCAGAAAAACTTTCAAAAATCACTGCATAATATACTCTATACAGCTCTTCAGCTAAATACTAAAATAAGAACCCGGTAACACAGGTTCTTATTTTTAATCTTATAAACTTTATTCCACACTTTTCAGTGATTCGACCATATTAATCTTCTTCAGTTTGAAATACATCACCCAGTTTACGAATGCCGAGAAACCAAATGTAAATAACAGTGCGATAATATAGCTCTTCAAATCAATATTTCTTCCGAACATTACATCATCCACTTCAACTGTAACAATTACAAACTGATGAAGCAGAAATCCCATTCCGCAGCCGGCAACCGCTCCGATAACCGTCAAAAGTATATTTTCACGATACACATATGCCGCTACCTCTGTATCAAAGAACCCAAGCACCTTAATCGTAGCAAGCTCTCTCCTCCGCTCCGTAATGTTAATATTATTCAAATTATACAAAACCACAAACGCTAGCATTCCCGCCGCTGCAATCAACACAATAATCACACTGTCAAGCGTTGTCAGCATATCTTCAATCTGTCCCCGCATGTTATTCATATACTGTACATTGATAACCGCTTTTGTGCCTAGCATTTCTTCGCCTATCCTGTTCGCTTCCTTAGTCTCATAGTCTTTCATTTTGAAAAGCTTGCTATTGTAAGCCGGCTCATTTCCATAAAGAGATTCGTATGCCTCCGCTGTCATGTACAGATAATGACCCATATAGTTCTCACAGATGCCGACAACCTTAATCTCCCGTTCTCCCAGCTCTTCGTCTTTGATTATGACAGAATCACCCACATCTACACCTAATGTCTTTGCAATTTTTTCCGTCAATACCGCTCCGTCATTTGTCAGGCTGCATTTTTCATCAGTCCGTCTATCTTTCAGCTCCACAAATTCATGAAACTTCTCCTCATCCGCCGATACAAATACATAGACATTTTCTTCTGCCCTTCCCTTTCCAATCGGCATATTCTTTATATAAATATCCAACATGTCGGAAATGCTCTTCTCTCCGTCTATATATTCTGCCAAAAGCTGCTTCTCTTCCTCCGAGGCATCCTCATCCAAGACTGCCATCATATTATATTGCTGAATTTCCTCGTACTGGATTACCGCAATATTGAATATAGAATCCCTCAGTCCATATCCCACAAGAAGAAGCGCCATACAGCCGCCGATTCCGAAAATTGTCATGAAAAATCTCTTCTTATAGCGAATTAAATTACGGATTGTTGATTTCCATGTAAAATTCAATCTCTTCCAAATGAACGTCACTTTTTCAAGAAATACTCTTTTCCCCTGCTTTGGCGCCGGCGGCCGCATCAGTACCGCAGGCTGGGCAGCCATTTCTTTGTAACATGCCAGCACCGTGGCGGTCATCGTACAGGCGACCGCCGCAAGAGCGGCCATAACCGCATAAGTTATATTATAAGGGATTACTACATTCGGAATATGAATATACATAATCTTATATGCAGTCACTATAATATACGGATAAAGCTTCTCCCCCGCCAAAATCCCAACAACGCTTCCTCCAAGCGTTGCCACGAAAGCATAACCAAGATATTTCCCTGCAATGGAGAATTTGCTGTAGCCCAGCGCTTTCAATGTTCCGATCTGTGTTCTCTGCTCTTCCACCATCCTCGTCATCGTTGTAAGACTGATCAACGCCGCCACAAGGAAAAACAGCACCGGAAATACCTCTCCTATGGCGCGCATACGGTCTGCATTATCACCATATCCGCTGTACTGCGTAAATACATCTCTGTCGTACACGTACCATTTCGGCATCCCAATATCTTTCAGTTCCTTCTTTGCATCTGCAATTTTCTGCTCACCGTCGGCAATTTCCGCCTCTGCTTCAGCTTTGCCCTTCTCATACTCGGCCCGTCCGTCGAGCAATTCCTGCTGACTTACAGCAATCGTATTTTCTGCCTCTGTCAATTTATTTTCATTCGCGCGGATCTCTGCCCAGCCCTGATTAATCTGTGTTTGGCCGGAAGTAATCTGCGCATATCCCGCATCAATCTGTGCCTGCCCCTCATCAAGCTGCTGCCTTACGCCGTCCAGCTGCGCTTCGTTGACGGCAATCTCCGTCCTTCCCGCCTCAAGCGCCTGCCGCCCGGCATTTATTCCTTCCAAATTGGCTTTTAAAGGCACAAGCTGATTAGTTATCTCTGTAATTGCCGCCTCATGGACTGCCATTTGATTTTTCAAATCCGTTATAGCGCCCTCATTATTCGGATCCGACTCATCAAGCCCTGCCAGTTCTTCCCCCAATTCCTTATACAAGGCTTCTTCTCCGGCAAGCTGTCCTTCTAACGCCTGTATGCCTGCCTGCAATTGCGGAATCTGCGCCTCCACGGCTGCAAACTCCCGCTCCTTTAAAGCAAATTCTGCTTTCGCAGCCTCTAACTGCGCTGCACCTGACTCATACTGTGTTCTTGCCGAGACCAATTCTCCTTGTTTTGCATTCAGGGTGCTTTTTGCATCATCAAGCTCTTTCTGCTTCGTATTCAGCATACTTTTTGCATTGGCAAGCTCCTGTCTTCCGGTCTCAAGTTCGTTCCTGCCATTTACAAGCTTTTCTTCTCCGTCCAAAAGCTTCAGAAGCGCCTCCGCAAGCTCCTCTTCCGCCTCCTGCCTGCCTTCTGCAAGCTCTGCCTCCGCTTCGGCAATCTTATCCTCTGCTTCTGCTGTAATATCGTCGCGCCGCGCCTTGCATCTAATATCTTTGATACCTTCTACCCGCTCCATAACAGAATCAACCTTGTCTGTATATCCTTTGGTAAAAGCGATTTCATCTATCGCCTCGTCTATCGTAAGATAACATTCAGTATATACCTCCATAGCAAATGCTTCCGGAGCAACAATCATGAACCCGCTCACTTCACCGGTACCGATTGTACTGCTTCCGCGCTCAAAAGAAATGTAACACGGACTGCTACCCGCCCCTACGATTTTGTAGGTTTCATTCCTGAGACTGTCCGTAAGCGGGTCATCCGTGCCCGACTCCAGTTGTATTTCATCCCCCACCTTATATCCTGAACCATTGAGGAAATCTATATCTACGAAACATTCATTTTGCGTCTCCGGCATTCTTCCCTCATGTACTTCCGCTCTGTTCATTGTCGGAAGCGCAGACATCACATGAATAACCTTTTTGCTGTCATCTATTTTACATACGGCATCCACACTATACCCGTATTCTGCTTTTTGGACTCCCTCTACTTTCTCAAGCGCCTTCACATCCCCGTCCGTCAATCCAAAGGTACTGATGACTTTCATATCGGCAAGATTATGTTCGTCAAAATACTCGTCTCCTGACAGACGCATATCCGGCTCCGCGGCACGAATACCCGAAAAAAACGAAACTCCCAGCGCAACAATGAAAAAAATAGACAAAAATCTGCCGAGACTTCTCTTTATCTCAATATAAAAATCTTTTCTCAGTGCTTTTTTCTTCATATTACCCTACCATTCTATCTCTTCAATTGATATTGGATTATCATTTTCCACAATTTGGGAAACCTTTCCGCTCTTAATGTGAATCACCCTGTCCGCCATAGGCGCAATTGCAGAATTATGAGTAATCAGAATAACCGTCATCCCCTGTTTGCGGCAAGTATCCTGCAATAAAGTCAGAATTGCTTTACCTGTATTATAATCCAGCGCTCCGGTTGGTTCATCACACAATAAAAGCTTCGGATTCTTGGCAAGCGCTCTGGCAATAGATACCCTCTGCTGCTCACCTCCGGACAACTGCGCCGGAAAGTTATTTAAACGTTCTCCAAGTCCCACTTCCCGCAAAACCTCTTCCGCATCACGAGGCTCCCTGCAAATCTGAAGGGCCAGCTCCACATTCTCAAGGGCAGTCAGATTGGGTACCAAATTATAAAACTGAAATACAAACCCAATATCATCCCTTCTATATCCGATAAGCCGTTTAGGTTTGTATTTTACTATGTTCTCTCCATCAACATATACCTTGCCGCTTGTGGCAGTATAGATCGGAAGCGTCGTGTAGGGAAAGAGTGTGTCAGTACGTGT
>CANAZK010000100.1 GCA_947366105.1 uncultured Lachnospiraceae bacterium
GGGGAAGGTCACGCAATGGGCCTCGATGTCAAATTTTTCGGCGAATTTGTTCCGTGCCTTCAGCCGAAGTAAAATCCATAAGCAGAAGGATTGTGAATATGGTGGGATCAAGAGTTCCGGACGGAGACATACAGTGGGAGTCTCCAAGTGATAAGAAACAGAATTCGGACAGTGTAAAGACGACGGACACAACAAACAGCGGCCAGCCGGCGATACAGATTAGTGAGTAGACAATGAGATTGTGCTAAAGCACAATCTCATTCCTATAATATACAGGATAAAGGGGAAGAAATATGCCAGACAGGAGACGCTTAGGGGCGGAAAAAAGAGCGGCAAAGAGGAGAAAACTGAAGAAAAGAAGAGCGAAGAGAGCCTTGTTTTTGATGGCGGAGCTTTTGGTTTTGGCCATTTTGGGCGGAACTGCCTATGTGATGGTTAAATATGATAAATTCCAAACGATTGCATTCGGAGATGATGATATCAAACAAAACGAAGGCGTACAGAAAGAGGGATATATGACCATGGCTCTTTTTGGAGGAGATTCCAGAGAGGGAGCTCTTGAAGAGGGCGCCCATGCAGATACCATTATTTTGGTGTCGATTAATAATGCCACAAAAGAGGTAAGGCTGGCGTCGGTTTACAGAGACACGTTGACAGAGCAGGTGGATGGAAAGATGCAGAAAGCAAATTATGCATATTTTGCAGGCGGTCCGAAAGACGCTGTTAATATGCTTAATAAAAACTTTGATTTGGACATCAGCAATTATGTGACTGTGGATTTTAAGGCATTGGCAGATGTGGTAGACCTGCTGGGAGGAATTGAAGTGGATGTGACGGATAAGGAAGCGGCGGAGGTCAATAATTATATTGATGAAACCGGAAGCGTTGCGGGGAAGAAGGCCAATCATCTGACATCCGGGGGACGGCAGATGTTGGACGGGGTTCAGGCAGTAACTTATGCACGTATCCGGCATAACGTTGGGGGAGATTTTAAAAGAACAGAGCGCCAGCGGATTGTCATTACAAAGGTGGCAGAGAAAGCCAAGACAACAGATTTGGCTACAATTAATAAGATTATAGACAAGGTGTTTCCTCAGATTTCCACAAGCTTTTCACTGTCTGATTTGATCGGTCTTGCGTCAGGCGCACTTGATTATGAGATGGGCGATACGAGCGGCTTTCCGATGGAAGCCGTGAATGGAAGCGTGAAAGGCATTGGAAGCGTAGTAATTCCTGTGGGAGTTGCAGAGAATGTGCAGGAATTGCATGCATTTTTGTATCCTGATGAAGAACCGAAGGAGCCTTCTGAGACAGTAGAAAAGATTGCTGCACAGATTGAAGGGTTGACGGGGATTACCCGGGATGAGCTTGAGAAGTCGCCGGACTCCATAGTGCGCAGCAGCCATGGCGCAGCTAAGGAATAAACGGCGGAAGCTGAATAAAAAGTAGACATTTTGTCGAAAAAAGAGTATCATAGTGCATATGGTTGTTGAATAAACAAAAGTGTAAATAATTGGAGGAAGAAATACATGAAGACAATGAAACGCATAGCTGTATTTATTTTGGTATTGTGTCTGGTACTGCCTGTGTATTCGGTGATAAGTTACGCGGCAAACGGCGAGGTATCCTTTACGGATCCTGAGGCAAAGACCGGCGAGACGGTAGAGGTTACCTGTGCTCTGAGAGCGGGAGGAAAGTCGTTGGATTCTTTTGAAATTACAGTTAAATATGATTCTGCATATCTTTATTTTGAAGGCGGAGACAGCGGCGTTACCAAGGAGTCGGAGGGTGTGCTTAAGTTCTCTGGAAGTGGGGACGGTTCGAACAGAATCGGATTTACAATGAAGTTCCAGGCGCTTCAGGTGGGAACAACGACTATCGAGGTTATGGAGTCCGCGGGTACAGTAGAGGGAGGAGAAACCGTAACCTGTACGAATGGTAATTCTACTATTCAGATTCAGCAGGGAACCACTCCGGTTAATATACCGACAGATACTGCCGACAACAGCTCTGCCGCAGTAACTATTGGAGACAAAACTTATAATTTTTCAGAAAGTTTTAAGTCGTCGGATATGCCGGTTGGATTTGTAGAGACAACTCTCACATATAATGGGGGAGAGCGAAAATTCATACAGCAGGAAAGCGGAAGTATTGTCTTAGGCTATTTGATTGATTCGGAGGGAAAGGGAGACTTTTATTTATATAATAAGGATGACGCTACATTTTCGGTATATGAGCAGATAGCAGTATCTCCGACTGCGTCTATCGTTTTGCTGATGGCGGAGGAGGGACTGAAGATACCTGACGGTTATCAGGAGGTAAAGCTTACGTTGAACGGGAATGAGTTCCCGGCATGGCAGGATACGGCACATGAGGGATTTTATCTTGTATATGCGATGAATGCTAACGGTGAAAAAGCTTTTTACCAGTATGATACGGTAGAGCAGTCTTATCAGAGATATATTACAAGAAATGCTGTGAGTGATGAAAAAGAGGATAAAAAGGGCGGGAAACTATTTGGTTTTATAGAGAGTAACTTCCTGCTTGTGGGTATCGGGGCCGGAGCGTTGCTGCTGTTGCTGATTATTATTATCGTTATTCTTGCTGTGAAACTTCGCAGCTGTAATCGTGAGCTGGATGATTTGTATGGTCAAGGCGGATACGATGACGGCGATGAGGAGGATTTGTTTGAGCGCGGGGAAGAGCGGAAAATAGAAAAGCGGGGAAAATTTCGGAAGTCTGACAAGGACGACGATTTTGATTATTTTAATGCCGATTTGGATGATGATTTCAGCGCTTTTAGCGTCGATGATGATTTTGATGACAGCGGCTATAACGACTCGGATTTTGACGATGAATACTATGAGGATGAAGACGAAGACTCTGATGAAGGCTTTTTTGATGATGGGGATGACGATGAGTTTGAGGATGAAGACTTTGAGTTGGACGAAGCAGACTTTGGAGTAGACTTTATTGATTTGGACTAGTGAATGCTACGGTAGACTCGTACAGCAAAAAATAGGTTCAGGGTTTCCGACAGGAAGCCCAAGATACATTTCTGTTTGACATTTTTAGACATAGTGATTTATACTTAAATAAGTGATGGTTTAAATTGGTTGGAATAGGATGGCAGATTTGTCGTTTGTAATAATGTATTTGAACCATGGAATATGCGGCAGAATTGAAGCAGATACTTTCGTGGTATCTGCTTTATTTGCGTTATCCAAAATCTTATAAGTAAGATTCTTATATATGGATTTACGTCGTATGGGGAGGGAGAAAACGATGCCGGAGAACAGAGAATATTTATTTGCAAAAAAGGGGAATACAGAGTTCCTTAAGATTTATTTAGAGGATATTTATTACATTGAAACCATCAAAGGGACGCACTATTGTAAGATACAATATAAGGGAGGCGGAGCTAAGATAAAGTCTTCAATAAAAGATATCAATGAAAAGCTTGGAAATCCCTTTTGGAAGGTGAAATCTTCGACTATTGCGAACCTGAGTTTGGTAACGTCGGTCAGTTATGAATACAGAATACTTTATTTTTCGGAGGAAATTTTTTGTACTTTTGCAACGTCCAGCGTGAAAAGCATAAAAGGATTTTTCTGATAATGTCCAATGCCGTTTCAAGAATTTTTAAATGAATAAACACAATTTCAACACAATTATCCGATAAAATAAATTCATGAATAAGTGAAAGGAGTCTTCTGATATGGACAATGAGTATAATTATTATAAAGAAGATAAAGAGAAGAATAATGGAGAGGTAAATTTTATATTGCAGCCGGCGCTGGAGAAGAGCAGTCATGAGACACCGAAGAATCATCCAAAAGAGCCGAGACGACCGGAAAAAAAGAAACACAGCGGTTTAGCGAAAGTGGCGGTGTGCGTGGGGCTTGCGGTGCTTTTCGGAATAGTGGCAAGCGCAACTTATCAGACGAGTAACTATATTACGGAACGTATTCTTGGAAAAACTGTGGCTGTTAGTAAACATACGCCGCAGGCAACCACTACGAAGGTAAGTAAGTCAACCAGTATAGTGTCTTCCGATGTGACGGAGATTGTAAAAGAGGCAATGCCGTCGGTAGTTTCTATTACAAATATGAGCGTTCAGGAGGTGCAGAGTTTCTTTGGAGGAACAATGCAGAGAGAAAGCCAAAGCAGTGGTTCGGGTGTGATTGTGGGTAAAAATGATAATGAATTACTGATTCTGACCAATAATCATGTTATCGAAAACAATAAAAGCCTGACAGTTTCCTTTGTGGACAATGAGAGTGTGGAAGGTGTTGTGAAAGGAACGGATTCCACGCGTGATGTGGCGGTTGTTGCGGTATCGCTTGATGCGATTAAGAAGAGTACAATGGAGGAGATTTCCATTGCAACAATTGGGGATTCTTCGTCAATACAGGTTGGAGAGCCGGTAATCGCTATCGGTAATGCACTGGGATACGGCCAGTCTGTTACAACGGGAATTGTCAGCGCCAAAGATCGTGAGCTGAACGGCTTTGAAGGAAAATTGATTCAGACGGACGCAGCTATTAATCCGGGTAACAGCGGCGGAGCTTTGCTGAACATAAACGGCGAGGTTGTGGGTATTAATACTGCAAAGATTACAAGCAGCATAGTGGAAGGTGCGGAAGGCATGGGATTTGCAATCCAGATATCTGACATCAGTGACCTTTTGGAGAACCTGATGAATAAAGAGACGAGAACAAAAGCATCAGATGAAGAAAGGGGATATCTCGGAATCAGTGGATTTGATGTGACGGAAGAAAGCGCCGGAATGTATGATATGCCGGTGGGAGTTTATGTTTCGGAGGTGATGGACGGCGGTGGAGCCGATAAAGCGGATATAACAAAGGGAAGCATTATTACCGGATTTGAAGGTGTGGGAATACAGACGATGGCTGAGCTTCAGGAACAGCTTCAGTATTATCGGATAGGTGAAACAGTGACGGTCACTCTTCAGGCTCCGGCGGATAAAAGAACGTATGTAGAACAGAAAGTAGAAGTTACACTAGGAAAGAGTTCATAAATAGAAAATAAAAATTAATGACATGAGTTTAAGAACATGTTATACTTTGAATAGAATAAGTTTAGAAAAATGCTGAAGCGTAAGAGGCGTAGGGTCATGAAATATGGGAAGAGCATAATAGTGTGGATTTGTATTTGGCTTGTTCTATTTGCTGGAAAACCAGGGACAGTCCGGGCAACCGGTACTGTCCCTGAAGTGCATACAGAGGAGCAGGAAGAGGATTCGGGGGGATCGTGTGCAGAGATTCTGCAGAAAGAAAGATATGTAAGAGTGGCTTTGGGAGACTGCTATCCGGGAAGCCGGGTGGAATTTGATATTCGGCGGGAGAGGGCGGTGCTATACCCTGCGGAGGGAGAAAAACGGCTTGTCGTGAGGAACAAGGAGGAGGCGGTGCTTTATTATGGAAGATATAGGGGGAAAGAGGAGTACGATAATTATCAGATGATTTCTCCTGTTCTTGACGCAGGATTTTTTTCCGGTCCATTGAAAGCCCTTGATCTTACGACAAAGGATGTGGAAGCACAGCAGTTTCAGGTGAAAATTGATGAAGAGCAGGAGCTGGAGTTTTTCTTTACGCCTCTTGTATATGCAGGGGTTATAAACGGCGAGGAAGTGGAACTCAATTCCATCAGCATTTCTTATGATGAGACTTATCGTCCCATAGAAATCAGGTTTATACTTCAATCAGATATTCTTTCTTTGGAACAGTTGCTTTATTTGGAAGAGGAGCTGATCCAACGGTATGACTATATGGATCTGACAGAATTTGGAGAGAATTTTCAGGAAGCGCAGGAGATAACTGAGGAAACGGCTTCGGAAGAAGAGATTACAATTGCTAATTATGTAACGGATCTGAATAATATATTGCGTGTGAAAGATGCGTATTTTATACAGCGGCTGACACATCAGGGAGAGGAATTGTCTTATTTTGCCGGCTGGGATAAAAAAGCTGTTTTTGCTTATTTGGAGGCAGTGAATACAAGGTTTAATGCTTTTGGTGAAAACGGTTATGAAGCACGGAACGTCACTCAGGAAGAATATCTTCAGGAACTTGAAAATACATATAAGTCGGCGAGGCAGATAGGTTCGGATGTATACACTTATATGTTTCAGGAAAGTGGAATTGAGCCGATGAAGAAGGCGCTTCTTGTACTGAGACAGATGGGTGCATATCTTGATGAAAGCGGGATGCTTCAAATGGGTGCGGGAGATAGGTTTGCACCGGAGATGACGCCGCATTCAGCATTTTTGGAAGAGTATGCGGCATGTGTGCGGGAGGCTTACGCGAAGAATGAACATGCCTATCGGCAGCTTGATAATAAGATGATACACCAATTCCGTATGTATATTGATAAGCATAATATTGAATATGTACGAAATAATTACAAAGGTCCGACAGATTACGAGAGGCTTAAATCATACGCGAAGAATTATGAGATGAAATTATATTACGGGGAACCTTCCAGACACCATAACAAGGTGGAGGGAGGAAAACTTTTTCAGGGGCAAAAATATGATAAGATATTAACGCCTAATCATTTATCAGAGTTTATCATTAATGTGGAGACGGGTGAGTTTGTTACTCAGTGGGACGTATTGGAAATCAGAGAGGACGGCACGGTGGGCAGTACGGTATCGGAATATGCGAAGGCAGGGGATAAAGAGGAACAAAAAATTGTAGACACGGAATCCTTCAATTATGCTCCGGCAGATTACGTGGACGCTCATAATAGCCTGGATGTACTGCCGGCATCTCCGTCTCGTGACGCGAAGAAATCACTTTATTTGGAGAATGATTTGAAACGGGCTTTAAAAGAAATTTGGGAAAGCCCTAAAAAGCTGTATTACAGGGAGAGGTATAAGTCTTCCAAGGATTATCTGAAATAGGAGTGTGAGACATGAAGAAGAAATGGATTATAATATTGGGAATATGTGCCGTTTTCTTCCTGACTGCATGTATAAAGGATTATTCAGAGTCGCAGAAGATTAATGATATTCTGGATAGGGAGGACTATGTGGCAATTATTTTTGGGGATGGGTATCTTCAGCAGGAGGTACGGTTTGAGATGAAAGAAGATCGGGCGGTTGTACCTGTGAATGCAAAATGGGGACTTCCTAAATACCGGGAAGGCGAGACGGTCGGAGTGAGCTATGGCGAAGAAGGCGGAGTTGATATTTATGATGCCGACCCGGGAGTGAATCCGGAGCTTTATTTGGAATCATATTTAGATTCGGTCAGAAGTTTGAATCTGACTGTCAGGGATATAAAGGACAGCGGTTTTAGTGTGAAGATCGTGCAGAAGGAACAATTAAGTGTGTTTGCGGAGGAATTAGTGCATATGTCGGGAATGGTGTTCAAGGATTCCTATGAACTGGCGGGTGTGAATATTCAGTTTGATGACAAATGTCGGCCGGTGAGGAAAGAATTCCAACTTCAAAAAAAGGATAAGACTAAACTGGATGACGAGGAGAGGGACAGTGCAAAGTGTACGCAGAAATTCTCATATGATATTGGTAAGATAAAGTTTGGATGGGCGTTTAATAAGGTGAAGAAAGAGATAGAAAAAGAGTATTAACGTCAAAAAGGGACATGGCAAAAGTGAGTTGGGGACGTAGTAAAGTTACAAAGTGCTACGTCCCCTTTCACAGAAAATTCACAAATTATATTATTTACAACCGCAGTTACCGTGAGTGTCAAACTCCGGGTTGAATGCATAGAAGTTTTTGCTGTTCAGATTATCCTGGACGATACGAAGCGCTTCACCGAAACGTTGGTAGTGCACGATTTCGCGTTCCCGCAGGAATCGGATTGGGTCGCATACCTCCGGGTCTTTCACAAGGCGGAGGATGTTGTCGTAGGTGGTGCGTGCCTTTTGTTCTGCAGCCATATCTTCATGTAGGTCGGTAATCGGATCGCCTTTTGACTGGAAGTAAGTTGCCGTCCACGGCGCTCCGCTGGCTGCCTGAGGCCAAAGAGCAAGTGTATGGTCGACATAATATTTATCAAAGCCAAATTTCTCAATTGCTTCTACGGACAGATTCTTAGTCAGCTGGTGCACAATAGCGCAAATCATTTCCATATGGGCAAGTTCTTCTGTACCGATATCGGTCAATATTCCTGTTACTTCGTTATAAGGCATGGTATATCTCTGTGACAGATATCGCATGGACGCAGCGAGTTCGCCGTCTGGTCCTCCGAATTGCAATAGCCTATAACATGCTTTTAAACCCTTGAAAACGTGAGGGTTTACGATATGTAGAGCGTAAATATCATCTGTCTGTTTTTCTTATCATACACGATATCTTCAACAAGGCTGCGCATGAAAGAGCCTTTTGTTTCATAATCTACGTTTTCATCTTTTATGATATCATAAACTGTCCGGACTTTTTCTAAAACTTCATTATGGGACGGCTGCTTATTTTCGGAATCATCGTCAAGGTTCTTAAGCTGTTCTTCAAGGCTTATTCGCTCATTTAGGAGACGTTTCTTGTTGTCCCTATATTCTTCTAGGGTATCGATTTCATTTTCAAATGCGAGGCGAATACGCGCTTCACGGGAGGCGAGCTTTTTTAAGTCTGTTTCCAGCTGTACGCGAAGGTCGACTTTTTCGGAAGTTTCCGGGGCATGGTATTTGTATTCAAAATCCATGCCGTCAAGTATGTTTTCAAAATACTCATAAACTGCGGCAACAGCCTTTGAAGCACTCAGGGAGCAGGACTCCTTGTGAACGCCTTTTGAATATTTGTAACATTGGAATCCCGGAGAGTGTGGGTTGCCACCGTTCCATGCAAGTGTAGATCCGCAATATCCGCATTTAATCAGACCGGACAGCCAGTGCCGGCATGAGGAAATGTCCCTGCGCCGGGGCGGTTTAAAGTTTTTACGGATCTTTTCTGTGCGTATGTCAAATTGTTCTTTGGAAAGGCGTACCTCATGTGCGCCCATGAAGGAAATGCCGCGCCATGTAACAAGGCCGTAATAAAAGGGATTCATCAATATCCTTTGGACACCGCGTGATTCAAAAGGATTTCCACGCCGGGTTGTATATCCCATATTATTTAATAGCCGGGTAATTTTTGTATAATCTGAATTTTGCTTGTCAAACTGGTTGAAAATAAAAGTAACAATTTCATATTCTTTTTCATTAATAGTAAACGGCTCTCCATTTCCGACAGCTTTATATCCAAGAGGAGGCACCATCTGATAACCTTCCTTTTCTGCTTTTTCTTCCATGCCTCTGATAACTTCTTCGGAAAGATTGGTAGAGTAAAATTCATCCATCCATTCAATTATGCGTTCAATAAGAGAACCAAAGGGACCCTCTATCAATGGCTCCGATACGCTTACAACATCAACGTTATGCTGCTTTTTAAGCAGGGATTTATAAACAATGGACTCTTCCTGATTTCTTGCAAAACGGCTGAATTTCCATACAAGAATCAAGTCCACAGGATGATCGTCGGACTTTGCAAGAGAAACCATTTTTTGGAATTCGGGACGCTTCTCTGCTTTGCGCCCTGAAACGCCGAGTTCAAAGAATATATTCAAAAGTATAATATTGTGCTGTTTGGCATAATTGCGGAGAAGCTTCTCCTGTGAGTCGGGAGAAAGCTCTTCTTGTTTGTCGGTCGAAACGCGCACATACCCATAAGCATATTTTAACTGTTCCATTGTATCATCTCCTTCTGTAACTGTATGTAAAAATGGGTATAAAAATAACAGCCAGCATGGAACGCAGGTTCTGCTTGCGAGCTGTTTCCAAAGATGATACAATATAGTTGCTTGGTTATATTTGTACATCTTCGGATGTATAAGCCGTTCGGTATTGGCGTACCGGGCGGTTTTCTATTTAATAACATTTTTTACAAGCATCGCGACCACTGTTTTTGGCTTCGGTAATAGTAACTTCTCTTGGATTTGTCATATTGCTGCAGGAAGAACGGCTATGGTATTTTGAACCACTACCGGCGATCCATACCATTTGTTCTTGTGGTTCTTCAATTTCCGTTGAAGCTTTTTCGGAAGCTAGTTTTTCCTCTTCTGCTTTACGGGCGGCTTCTTCAGCTTTGAGCCTAGCCTCTTCCTCAGCCTTGAGTCTAGCTTCTTCCTCCGCTTTTTGTGTGGCAGCCTGTTCTGCAGCAATCCTTTCTTCTTCCGCTTTTTTTTCGGCTTCTTCTGCGGCCTTATCTGTTACGGTAATAGTTACTGAATTGCTCTTAATGTCGTCATTTGCCGTAAAAAACAATGTAGCTTCCCCGGCCTTTTTGAATGTAATTACCGCTTTTCCATCGCTGTAATCCAGTTCTGCAATGTTATTTGCTGCTAACTCTAATGAGTCGATGTCTGCATCACTTGGAGTTGTAGATATTTTTATTTCAGCAATATCCGTTATATCATATGTAGTTTTTCCCCAGTCTGCATGTATGCTTGTTAGGGAGTTGGCAGTCCCCAGCCATACAAATACAATAAGTGAGGTTACGAAAACTCCACTAGATATCAATATGTTTCTCCGTTTTGTTCCGTTTAAGTCTTTTCTTATCGCGAAATAAATGATACAAACGATAGCTGGTATCCATGCGAATGAATAAATAGCAAGTGCCACGCTAAATACGAGCAATGCTAAAAAGACGGATAGACACCCTTTGTTTTTGTTTCCCCCATTTTTTGAATTTTGGGATTTTCCTCCCATGATTTACCTCTCTTTCCCTTTCCGTATTTTAAAAACCATCACATTTATATAAACGCGGAAG
>CANAZK010000101.1 GCA_947366105.1 uncultured Lachnospiraceae bacterium
GAATATACATAATCAAAATACCCTTTAGGCACATCAAGTTCATCCTCCATCTTTGAGCACAATAACTTTGCAGAATATCCGCTGTCACTTAGAAGCTTTGCTGCATTGTCAAGCTGCTTTTGGGACAGATCAACACCCCATAACTCCCCTGCACCTTTTTCGGCATTATACTTCAAGGAATGTCCGCTGCCACAGCATATCTCCAGCATTTTCTTCCCAGCAACATCACGGAATAAATGTAAGTCATCTTCTGTTGGAAACCGTACCCCATACACCGGAAGCGCCGTTGTTCCAAACCACAAATCAGCATGGTCATTCCAATATGTTTTATTACTCTCAATTATCTCATCACGCTTCATATACTTCTCCTAAGTGCATCTCCGGGATTCTGTCCGTTACTCGAACTCCTCGGCAGATAGCTTGAACTGGTTGTTTTTCTATGATTTTTAATAGATCTACTATCCACTTTTTTTAAAAATCATTCTCGTATTTTTGCCAATCAAAATTTTTAGAGCCAAAATAGAATCATTATTCTGTATTACTATTTTGTTTCAATGCCACAATTTGCTTTGAAATTTCAGATAAGGTTGCTTCCCTTAGTTCTTCATTTTCTATTTTATTTGCAATTGAATTAGCAAGTAACAGATTATTACTCTCAGCAAATTTAGCATGAAATCTTACAGCTGCATCAACATTTTGCGTATACATTTTTATAAAAATTGCGCCTACAAAATCAACAATAATACCACTTATATTTCCTACAAATTAGTCTTCTTTGCAGGGAACTCGGTATACTATAAATCATGGGGAGGTGAGTGGGCTGTCTGACTCGCCAATTGACCGCATAATTATATGTGTAGTCCACCTTTTCAAGAACAAATAAATGTGGTTCAATCACGTAATCTTATCTTTGTTTAAACAATCTCGTTTATGCCTTGGGCGTTCAGTCAATGCCGTCTCTCCCTATAATCTTTAGCGAACCTATCGGATTTGCTTTAAAATCCCCCAATTTGTTCGGTTAAAAATGAACCTTAATAAACTATTTCTACTGATGATTTTCCAATTAAATATGACAATTCTTTATATTTTGCACATTCTTTCCATAAAACATTAAATAGCCCTAACACTATTCTTTTCCATTTGTTGTTCTAAAAAATCTTGAATAACCAAATCATACGCATCCATAATAAAAAGATTGCTTGGATAATTTGAATACTCGAATGTATCTATGAAATCTGAATGCGTTCTTATTAAGATCATATAAATACATTTCTTTGTCTTGCTTGACTTACACAACTTATTTGCAGCTTCTTCTAAAGTTTCGCATTCTTTTTGAATTTTAATGGAAACCGGTCTATCATTTACAAACTCATCCAAAAATCCATCAATTCCGCTATTACGCTGAACCGGCGTGGCATTTATACTCTTTAATATATTCATTTGATTTTCAGACAAGTTCATATAAGCACTCTTACCCTTTTTCAGCAAATATGACTCTGTCTTTATCAATGACTTCAATCTGGCTTCCGCTAATTCTACTGCTTTATTAGATATATCTATTCCAATGTATCTACGATTAAGCATTTTGGCAGCAACAAGCGTTGTTCCAGAACCCATGAAAGGGTCTAAAACAATATCATTTTCATCAGTCACAAGTTTGATAATCTGTTCTAGTAAAAGTATCGGTTTTTGTGTAGGATATCCCACACGTTCTTTTGCCTTGGGATTTAAAAATGGTATATCCCATACATCTGACAGTGGAACACCTTTTTTGCCTTTTCCGAAAACAACTTCTCCATTCTGATCACATTTATATACAGACTTTCCTTTTTCATCTCTTACTCTCTCCTGCAATATCTGATCTATATTTGTTGTTTCAGAATACTCGGTATAAATTTTATTAAATTTAAAATCTGCACTTTTACTATAAAACAAAATTATTTGATGATTATTCAACAGTCCCTTTTTTGAATTAGACCATCGCTTATAACTCCATACAATTTCGCTTTGAAAATTACTAATTCCAAATATTTGATCCAACAGTACTTTTAAGTAGTGAGATGCATTCCTATCGCAATGTACAAACAAGCTGCCAGTTTCTTTTAGTACTCTTTTACATTCACACAAGCGAAACTTTATGTATTCTAAATATTCATCCATACAATTCCATCTATCGGAAAAGCTATATTCTTCCTCATTTTCACGCGATGAAAGTTTTTGTATATCTTGTGTGTAAAAAGGAGGATCTAAATATATTACATCTATTTCATTATCACCTATTTTTCTCATTACATTTAATGAATCATCATTAATGAGCGTATTCTCTAACACATTATCACTCCTTCAATTTTTCAAACAACTTTTTCAAATCAATTCCCGTTTCCTTCTTCAAATATCTCCATGCATCTTCACCCGAATAATATTCTCCCCCAATATCTTCATAAAGCTTTTTAAGCTTAGCCTGTATTTTTATCGCTTGATCTCTATTGGGTTCAAAAAACATGATCCTTATAGGAACATATCCAGCATCCCTTATAATTCGAACTCGCTTGTGTTCTTTCTTAATGTGGTCTCCATCCGTGGTTGCATCTTTCCACTTAATTTCATAAGCACGATTTCCAACCAAGCAATCTATTTCCACCATTTTAGGACTGTTATCAATCGTATTTGTCAATTTCATTTTTTCCTTTGCATCCGGATATGCTTCTTTTATACATTTTATCGCCAATTCCTCCAACAAGGAGCCCGCATACTTGTATAAAAATCTGCCCACATTTTGTTGAAAATCAATTTGATAGCCTTCCTTACTTGTGAATCCCAAGGCATTATAAATCAAATAATGATCATTATTATCCTGCTGCATTTCATACTGACGTTCTCTTATTTTTTTCTGCAATTCATCTCTATATCTTTTAATGATTTTCAATAATCTTTCATTTTTATCCATATCAACAATTCCTCCAAAAAGCAATAGAATAAGCCAATTTATTTTATCACAATTTGAAAAAAATCTCTATATAAATTCATACGCCTTTTCCAGTTTGTCCTCCTCTTTTGGTATGTATATAAGTACCTCCTTCTTATCTATAATGAGCGCCGGAAACGGCACGAAACATCAGATTTCCTTGGAAAGGTTTTGTTACTCAAAGCATTTAGACGATGTTAAGCAAAATACTCTTGATGACAGCAGGATTGTTAGAACCGTCAAAGTTAGGACACATTTTTACCGATAATCGGGCTTTACAGAATTATCAGAGCGCAGAGGGCAAATTTATCAAATACAAAGGGCGGTCATACTGTTGGACAAATATCTCAGAGAATGGTGTCATTCAGCTTAATCAGCAGATATTGAACTTTCTTAATCTGAAGATTGGAATGGAACTATTATCAATCCGAAGCAGTGACATAGCTTATACAACGGGCGCAACCGATCCGCTGTTGGAAAGAGCCGAAAATTATGAGGACAAAACCAAAATTTACTAAACAATTTTTTTATAGTTTTTAGCGGAACTCTCTTGAAACATTTCACATACAATAGTATTATAACAATACAAAGAGAAAGCACCCACTTCAAAGTGGATGCTCCGAGTTTAGGTTAAAGAATGTCCTTACGGACACCGCCTATCCTATTGGCAGGCAGGATAGGTATTTTTATTTTCGCTCTTATCGAGAAAGACAAGCAACGCAACAATTAAGCTACCAAAGGACATCAGCAATACTAATATTCCAATGAAAATCGAAATGATTTCAAAAGCTATCATCGGCGCCACCTCCCTATCATGAAGACTTTCCGTAGATGTATTGTAACACGAAGATATATGAATGACAATTAGTTCTTTAAGAGCCAACAAGTATAAACCAATCCCAAAGCACCCATTTTTTATTACCATCACTTTAACACTTATTTGCGAATTACTTTTCGCATAGCACTTCCACAAAATTCATGCGGAATAAATTTAAATCCCAATTTTTCGTAAAAACTTTCTTTCCCTTTTTCAGCAATCAACTGAATGCTTGAACGACCGCCAACGGGCGTTTCTCTATGAACATATTCTATCAATTTATTAACAATATTGCTTCCGATACCTTTACCTTGATAACTCGGTTCAACAATAATATCCACCATCATGTAATACATTCCATCGCCAATCAATCTTCCCATTCCTATAATTGTGTTATCATCTATAACTTCTATTGAATACAATGTATTTTCCAAGCATTTTTCAGTCTGTTCCTTAAAAAAATTATTCCAATTAACACTTTCTCTTAGCCTTACATAATCAGCATAACTAATTTTCTTTTCTGTATATGTCATAATATCCCCTTTCGCAAATTCCCACCTTTATTACATGGTGCTAACACCATGTTCAAATCCCCTAACTCTTTTTTGCTGTATATTCTTACATCTCCACTTTTTGAAAAGGAAAACCAAAATTTATTTGCTATAAATCTGACTCCTGCTCCAAAATTAGAATCAGCCACATACACTGTACCGATTTTCTTTAAAACTCTTTTACATTCATTTTTACGAAACCTTGCGGATTGTCAAAATGATGAAACGCACAACAGAGTTCCATTTCCACATACAACATCAAGGACAACATTACCCTCATTCAAGTCTATAGTGTTAGATAGTTCCATAATATGGATTCTTCCGTTTTCTTATTCACGTTATTTCCTCGCTCCTAGTTTCTCCATTTGATTATACTACTTCCATTCTCTGTTTGCCATTATAAAATATGAAACATAGCAACTGCCACGTCCCACATTTCTTACCGTTCCAACAACTTCTCAATCTTTATGTTTCTGCCCCTCAAATCGTTCTGCTTCTCATACAGATTATTTCGCTCTTTGCACAGTTCTTTCATGTGCTTCAACTGTGCCGTACTGGCATGTAGACTGTGTCCGCGGCAAATCAGTCAAAGCTTTTACCGAATATTATCAGAACTGGCGCAAACGCAAGCGCTACACTTCAGTGGGAAGAAAGCAGAAAAGGTCTATCAGACATCTTCTGACCTCATTGCTGTGTTCCCGGAAAAACGACTCTGGACAGCACGTTCAGAATTGTGCTTTTCTTTCAACCTGTATAAATTTTTTCAAAGTTTATCAATTTTTGCTTGACTTTTTACTTGCAGACTGTTTTTAATGACTACTGTGCAGATTAATCTGCCCATTGCCACCAGTTCATTCAGCAGCTGCCTTGTCCTTGGTTCTTTTAATCCTATTTTTTCAGCAATCTCGTAATACGGGTTTTTCTGAATTTCGTGAGAAGGCTGAGATCGCTCATTTTCTCTTCCGGTTCTAGATCCAAAAAATTTATATGCCATGTCTGTTTGGGCACTGCTGATCAGGATTTCATCGGACAAGTCGTACAGCTTTTTCAAGAACGATGTATGGTTCCATGGCAGCAGATGTTCTTAAGCTTAAGAACATCTGCTGCACATTGAAACTATCTTTTAAAATATATTCTAAAACGCCTTGATCGTCTCTTCATCTAAATGCTTTACAATCTCCACCGCAAGTCTTACCCCGTTCTCATAATCTTCCAATGTACAGATGCCATAGTGGCTATGAATATACCTTACAGGAATGCCGATTACAATCGTCGGAACACCGTAACGGGAAGCATGAATGTACTTGCCGTTGGTTCCACCCCCGCTTCGCACAGATTCCTGCACAGGAATATTGAGTTTTTCTCCCAAATCCAAAGCGAATCTTTGGAATCTCGGATTTGTTATCATAGAAACATCAAAATGCCGCAGCATCGGTCCTTTTCGAAGCGCCGTCTGAATCATGTAATCCGGGGCAAATGTATCATCAGCCGGACAGCCTTCAAAGCAGATACATACGTCCGCATCAATATTATAAACCGCCGCCATGGAACCTCGTTCCCCGACCTCTTCCTGTACAGTAAGCGTCGCTGTCACATCCACCGAAAGTTCTTCCTCTTTAAGCTGTTCCAAACTTTCAAGTACCGCCGCACAACCCACACGACAGTCAAAAGCCTTTCCCATGAACAAATCCCGTTTCTCATCATAAGTACATTCTACGTCTGGAACAACCGGCGCCGCCATACGAATATTGAAATTTCTCTTCAAATCTTCCTTATTTACAGCACCCACGTCAATTGACATATCTTCTAATTTTCTCTTCTTTCCCCGTTCTTCTTCCGGCATAAAATGGGGCGGTTTGCTTGTAATAATTCCGGAAATGTATTCCCCGTCATCATTTCGCACACGCACCTTGTTAGAAGGAAGATTCATCAAATCGCTGCTTCCCAAGGTCAGAAAACGAAGTGTTCCGTCCGGCTTAACTGCCTGTACAATATAACCCACCTCGTCACTGTGCGCATCCAACCAAACTTTACATTTTCGGCCTTTATTGCTTTTCGGATTTATGTACGTGTTCCGCAGAGAATCAATCTTCACATCACAAAAGCATTCCGTCTCGCGTTTGGCAATCTCTGCCACCTCACTCTCAAAACCCGACACGCCGTTGGCGTTGCTTAGTTCCTTAATCAATTGTACATTTTCTTCTTTTGTCCGCATACTAACCTCCTGAAAATAATCCGATTTACAAATCATTTCATATACTCTGTCAGCGCTTTGTATTCTCTCAAATATATGCCTCTGCGTTCCTCATCCGATTCAGCATAATCTTGATGATGTGAAAAAATATCTATCGCATCAGTTATCCCAACCCACTCCGGCATTGCCCCAGCCCGTATCTCTCCATCAGTTGGCTTTCTTTCAGTAAGCCCTGTCATAGTACAATAAAAATAATAGCTTACAAACTTCCAGTCTTCATAGTACTCGTTCATAACCAAAAAGCAATTTTCCGGCTTTACAACAAGTCCTGTTTCCTCTGCCACCTCTCTAATGCAGCATTCTCTTGGATTTTCATTTGCTTCAATTCCGCCTCCCGGAATCATCCACCGATTAATCTTTGTTTCATGAGAAAGCATAATATTTTCATTTTTTACTATTATTGCACGGCTTGCCTCTCTGCAATGATCGGTGAACCCTGAATAATTATCGCCATATATGTCTATAACCTTGCAATCAGGATATAAAACGAACTTCTGATTTGGGTAACCAAACTCTTCAATTAACTCATCTTCTATAAAACCATATTTTTTATAAAGATCCCTGGGAGCCGTTCCTTTTTCATCTTCCGCTCTAAAAGTTGAGACTGTTATAGAATGTGTTCTATCAAGCTTTTCTAAAGCATAGGCAAGCAACAAACTGCCTATACCTTGTCTTCTGCAATTACTGGACACTGCTAAACAGCAAATCATGTTGTTCTTTATTGAAAACAAAAGAACTCCTATTATTTCGTTGCTGTCTTTAACGCATATTGCCCTCTTTTGCTTCATAAATTTTAATACTGTATTCTTATAATCTTCAAGGGCGTTCTCTGTTTCTAATCCCGGAAAATTATATCTGACGCTCTTAACCAGCTCCATCCAAGAATCAATGTCTTGCTCCATTCCTTCAACAACTGTATACATGTCATTCCTCCCATTGCACCGGATTGTTCCCCAACCGTACTTTTTTCTTGATACTGAATTTGTACATTTAATTATACCACTTCCATTCTCCATTTACAAAGCCGTATCATTTGCTGACCTCTGAAGAAAAACAAAATAAGGAAAGGCTTCCTACCTCTCCTTTCTTTCTGTATCCCACTATGTTTTTGTCTCTTTGATACCGAAAAGAACTCTCATATAGTCCTATTTCTCATTTAAAGTTTTTACGGCGGTCTCCTCACTGCCGCAATTATCCAAGATAGAATACTTTATATTCTGCAGATCCTCTTTCGCCTTCTGTGCTCTAATCCCAAGACATTATAAAGTCAAAGTTATTTCAGTACAATTTTCCATTGTTCATCCTCTATAACATATTGAAATTCATTTAAATTATCATTTAGTATCACTTGAAGCAGCTCGTTAAAATTGCTTACCAAATTTACATTTGACAATTCTTCCTTTCTTATCCAGTGCATATCTCCTTCATCCGAAGAAATAAGTTCACCTTCATATTCATCTGCACTAAAAAGAAAAACAATATATCGTCCATCTTGTATAGGAAATTGTTTTACTCCACAAAGCCTTGGATTTAAAATTGTCAAGCCTGTTTCCTCTTTCATTTCACGTATTACGGCATCGACAATCGATTCTCCAATTTCAACATGCCCACCCGGTAAAGTAAAACCTTGCCAATCTTCCTTCACTCGGTCCTGCAACAAATATGCATTTTCGCTGTATACTAAACATAATACCGTTAATTCAACTTTTTCGGTTCGTGCCATAATAAATTCCTCTCTATTAATGATAGTATCAAATCTTCTTAAAGTCCTTTCATCATGCGTGTAGACATCAGGCAAGTTTCTCCGTTAGTAAAATAGATGATTCGGTTTTTGGCGTCTACTTCTTTTATGTTATTTTTATTTACCAGGAACGACCGATGACAGCGCACAAAGTTATCGTCTAATGTGCTTGTCAGTTCTTTCATGGTGCTGGAAAATTCAATTTGACGGTCTTTCGCATGAAGGATGACTTTATGAATATTACTGGAAGTCTCAAAAAAGAAAATATCATCATAATCGACACTGATTTTTCGTCCGCCGACTTGAGTAGTATAGACCTTATGCGTCTTGTTGGTGTGGAGCGTATAGCGCTCCATCGCATTCAACAGACATTCCTTGATTTTCACTTTCGCTTCAGCAGGGTTGTCTTTCAATACAAAGTCCATTGCCTCCACCCGATACTGAAAGGTCATGCAGCTTAGTTCAGAGTGTGCGGATATGAAGATGATGAAACCGCGTGGGTCAAGCAGCCGGATTTGCTGTGCCAGTTTCATCCCGTTCATATCGCTGTTTAGGTCGATATCCAAGAAATAAATGCCTGTGTTCTGACTGGCCTTGATTTCCTCCAGCAGCACATAAGGGTCTCCTGAATCTAAAACAAGCTTCATGTCCAGTTCTTCTATCATCACGGCATTTTGAATAATTTGCACGATCGTTCGACGCTGTACAGGATTATCTTCGCACACAAATATATTCAGCAAATGATATCACTCCCCTCCGGCAATAAGTTCCATATGCTGCGTGAAACAAGCGCATTGCATTGTTGTTTCCAGCATCACATTGTCATAAGAACTGATGATTTTCTGAGCGTTGGAAAGTCCAATACCCTGATGTCCGCTCTTTGTACTAAAGCCTTTTTCCTTCAACTTGTGCAGCGCCGTGGCGCCGTTATCCTGAAAATAATTGCTTATGATAATTGATACACCGGTCTTATTCTGAATGATATTTAATCCTATTTGCGGCTGCTTGGTCTCCAACGTGGCTTCAATAGCATTGTCTAAAAAGATTCCCAGTATTCTGGCAAGATCTACGGTGTCTATCAGAAAACTATCCACTCTGTCGGGAATATCAATTGTGACGTCAATCCCTGACTCATGGGCGTAAATCATTTTTGCGGAGAGCAGACTTTTGATTTCCAACACCCCGATATTACTAAGCTGGTTCAACTTATAATCACCTTGGTCTATCAGATTTTTCGTTGAAAAGATTTTGTTTTCAAAAAATTCCTTTAATTCTTCCATATCCCCATTTTCAATATAGCCTGATATAGAGAGCAGTATGTTAACATAATCATGCTTAAAAGAGCGCAGACCGTTATACATGGTTTCTAAATTGTGCGTGTAATCCTGTAAATCCTGCAAGGCTTTCCGCTTTGCCTCTGTCTGCATTTGCTCCAAATAAGAACGGCGCATAGCCAAAAGCAGAAAAAGCATAACAAGCAAATATCCTGAAATATGTAAGGCATTATTATATATCATTCTGCCGACAGAGCCGTTTTGTCCCGGAATCAAATTATCGAACAGATAGATGGTTATAAGGAGCAGTAATGCGGCGTCAATCAGATACCACGTCTGCTGAAGGCGTAAAATCCCTTTGCCTGACAGTAATAATTTTTTAAGCAGTCTGCCGCAGAACAGCGTAATAAAATAAAACAACAAAATGTGAATCAGCCTGACACCAAAAGAAACATACTCCAGATTGATGAAAGACAGGGGAATCAGCATATGCAGAAAGTTTGTCAAAAAGTTATCTGTCACGATGGCAATCACGCATCCAAGCATACTCATACAAACATTCTGAGATGCGGTATCCCGGTAAGCAACCAATCCATAAACACAAACCGCTACCAAAATACCGAACAGACCGTATGGAATACAAGAAAAGAGCGTTACAGGCATTCCGGCAAGCAGCAACAGTATATAAAGCGCTATGAACGCTTTCAGATTCATGCGCTTGGGCCATACATTACGAATGGCAAGGGAAAGCTGAAAAAAAGACAGCAGCATTTCAATATATTCCTCCTTTCGAGGTTTACTTTCCTAATTATACCGTATGTGATTTTTTGTATCAAGCGTTACACTGCGAAAATGATGAATAAATGCGTATTTTGGAAGGAAAAGACGCACTTATTTACAAAATGGAGCATTTTATGACTGTATTGGGAGAATTGTTGTTTTCTTTGGTATACTATTCAACGATAAATACATAAGATCGGAAGAGCACACGTCTGAACTCCAGTCACGGACTCCTATCT
>CANAZK010000102.1 GCA_947366105.1 uncultured Lachnospiraceae bacterium
CCTCAGTATTATATGGCGCTCCAGGGAGAAATTTTCGCGGCGCTTGAAGAGAAAGTTGTCGAAACTTATGAGGAGAATTATGTGGATGTGATATCTCCGGTTCTTCATAACGGGCAGTTATCATTTCTTCGTGTGCGTTTCTCGGAAGAATATCCCGGCGGAGAGATTTTGGGTGTTGTGGCAGTAGGAGAGAATGGGGAAAGCCTGAAAAAGATATCTAAACTAAATATCGGCGATTCACTTGCACCTATGTACCCTTTCGAGAATGGATATGGGAACGATGCGGGAGAGGTATATTTTAAAGGACATGAATTTGCAATAGAAAATGACGGAGAAACGCAGTATATGGAGAGCATTCCGGCTGAGGATATAAGGGATAAGTTAGAGTATGGCTTCATCATTAAAATGATACCATAAATAAGGAATTACATTAATACAGGGGAGGATTTCTTAATCTTACCCCTGTGTTAATATAATCGGCAAACCTTAATTTTCTTTCTTCGGATAAGGTTTTTTCACATCTGTAAGCTCCAAAAGATAATCTGTGCTTGTATTATAATATTCTGCAATGGTCACGAGATAGTCAATCGGAATGGTACGAATGCCTTTTTCATAGCGACGATAAACTTCACGGTGGCATTTCAACATGTTCGCAATGTTTTCCTGAGTCAAGTCATTGTCAACTCTTAAATCTCCTAAACGCTTTAAATACATAAAATCACCTCTTGGTAAGACTACCATTCAGTGACATGAAAAATACGGATTTACTGCCATATGGTTGCTATAAAGTTGCGGGAAGATTAAAAACCCAGATATAGAATACGAAATAAGCATATGAAATTTTATCAATATATGATAGAATGAAAAAAGTTTATAAAGATACTGTAATCGAAGGAGAAAGTTATGAAGAAAGCAACGTTAGTAATTATGGCGGCAGGAATCGGGAGCCGTTTCGGCGGAGGCATAAAGCAGCTGGAGCCGGTAGGTCCAAACGGTGAAATCATTATGGACTACTCTGTATACGATGCAAAAGAGGCTGGATTTGATAAGGTTGTGTTTGTTATCCGCAGAGATTTGGAAAAGGAATTTAAGGAAGTGATTGGCACAAGAATCGAGAAAGTCATTGAAGTTGCCTATGCATATCAGGAAAAGGAAGATATTCCTGAAAGGTTCAGGGATATATATAAAGACAGGGTGAAACCGTGGGGAACGGGACAGGCTGTGCTCTGCTGCAGGGATGTGGTAAATGAACCCTTTCTTGTTATCAACGCCGATGATTATTACGGGAAAGAGGCTTATAGAAGAGCTTATTCATATTTAACAAAGGAAATGCCGGAGTCTTCAAAAGTACAGGCATGTATGGTAGGATTTGTACTGGGCAATACCCTAAGCGAAAACGGCGGCGTGACAAGGGGAATCTGTAAAGTGGATGAGAATGCTATGCTTGTTGATATTGTTGAAACACAGAATATAGAGAAAAGCGGGGACAAAGCAGTAATAAGAACGGCGGATTCTCAGGAGGATGTAGACGTGAACGCTCCGGTATCCATGAACATGTGGGGGCTCCATGAGGATTTCTTTGATATACTGGAGAATGGATTTAATGAATTTTTGGAAAATACGGTAAAAGAAAATCCAAAGGCGGAGTATCTGCTTCCAACTATTATAGGCAGACTGCTGGGGGAAAGCAAAGTGGAAGTTAAAGTGCTGGAATCAAATGATAAATGGTTCGGAGTGACATATAAAGAAGACAAGGAAACGGTTGTGAATTCCGTGAGAGAGCTGGTTGACTCAGGGGTGTATCCGGAGCGGATATTTTATTAAACTTGTGTAAATTGTAATTAGGAAAAGGTATATTAAGGATATATTAAGGTGAAAATATTTTGCAAAAATGAAAAAATATGATATACTAGGATGATGATAATGGGTTATAGTTATAAAGGGGTTAGTATGAATGTATCATTTTGTGTAATTGCATATAATGAAGAGAGTACAATTAAATCACTTTTTGAAGATATAAGAAACCAAGACTATCCGCATGAGAAAATGGAAATAGTGCTTGTTGATTCAATGTCTACTGATTCTACAAGGAAACTTATGGAGGAATTTGCAAAAGAAAGCAATGGATTTATTCGGGTTTCCGTTGTGGACAACCCTAAAAAGAATCAAGCGTCTGGATGGAACGTTGCCATACGGGAAGCCAAATGTGAAGTAATAATGAGAATTGACGCGCACACAATGATTCCTAAAGAATTTGTTTCAAAAAACGTAGAATGTCTTAAAACAGGGGAGAATGTGTCAGGCGGTTCAAGGCCTAATATTGCAGATGAGGACACGCCGTGGAAGCATACACTGTTATTAGCAGAGGACTCGTTATTTGGAAGCAGTATTGCACCATATAGAAAAAGCCATCACAAGACATATGTAAAGTCGGTTTTTCATGGAGCATATAAGAGAGAAGTTTTTGAAAAGTCAGGCATATTTAATGAAGATTTAGGAAGAACCGAGGATAATGAAATTCATTATAGAATCAGACAAGCGGGTTACAAAATCTGTTACGATCCCAAGATTATATCATATCAGTACACAAGAAATACGTGGAGGAGAATGATTAAACAAAAATACGGGAACGGTTATTGGATTGGTTTGACAATAGGTATATGTCCACAGTGCTTTTCTTTATATCATTTTATTCCTCTTTGTTTTGTATTAGCTCTTATTATAAGTTTAATTACATTTTGTTTCGGAATGTCGGCTGTCATAGGCGTGGTGGGCGGTATATATTTGTTAACCGATTTGTTGATGTCAATTATTGCCTGCATAGGACAAAAGAAATATTGGCAGTATTTACTGCTTCCCGCTATATTTTTATCGTTGCATGTGGCTTATGGAGTGGGAACATTGATTGGAATAATTAAGATGCCATTGTGGAAGAGAAATATTAGTAAAAGATAGTAATAGTATAGTAAAAGGCGTTGGCAGGCAGGAGTACTTGGCAACCGCCTTTTATTTGTTTTTTAATTGGTAATAATGTGATATAATAAAAACATTAGTGAAACTAGGCTGTCAGGTACGGCATGGGAGGAATTATATGGGTGAATACACAGCGGAGGAACTAAAAGGCCTCCAAGAGAAAAGTTTGGAGATGGCAAAATATTTTGTTGATTTTTGCCAAGAAAATAAGCTTTTGTGCTATTTCTGCGGAGGCGGATGCATTGGAGCAGTACGCCATAAAGGATTCATTCCGTGGGATGACGATTTGGATTTTTTTATGCCAAGAAGGGATTATGAAAAACTGGCGGTTCTTTGGAAACAGAAGGCTGATAACAAAAGATATGAGATATCAAAATCAAATAGAAGAAAAATAGACAGGAATTTATTCACTGCCATCAGGGACAGCAGCACTACACAGATTAAGCCATATCAAGCGGATTTGGATATTCCTCAGGGAATACCTTTGGACATACTGCCTTTGGACGGTTATCCAAATACAAAATTCAAAAGAGGGCTGCAGTATTTTTGGGCGTTGGTGTACTCAGTGTATTGTGCACAGACAGTGCCGGAAAATCACGGAAAGCTTGTGCAGATCGCAGGCAGGATTCTTTTGGGCATTATTCCCTCGGAAGAAGCACGTTATAGAATATGGAGGCTGGCAGAGAAGCAAATGACAAAGTACAGCATTAAAGACTGTGATGCTATTACGGAGTTATGTTCGGGACCATATTATTTGAAAAAGAAATATCCGAAAAAAGCCTTTGAAAAAGCAGTGTGGAAAGAATTTGAAGGCGTGAAAATGCCGATTCCGGAGGGATATCATGATTATCTGACGATTGCCTTTGGAGATTATATGAAAATGCCTCCGAAAGAAAAACAAAAACCACACCATGATACAAAATTTTTAGACGTCAATAACAGTTACAAAAAATATAAGGGAATTCATTACTGCGAGGAGGAAAAATAATGATTTTTGCAGGAATATTAGCCGGAGGCACCGGCTCCAGAATGAATATAGCCGATATGCCTAAACAATTTTTGGAGTTAGGAGATAAACCGATTGTAATTCATACTTTGGAAAAATTCTTATTGTGCGAGAGGATAGATGAAGTTTACGTCGGAGTACATCCGGGCTGGACATTCCATATGGAATCACTTGTGGAGAAGTATATTAAAATAAGACGTGAAAATGTACATGTTGTCGCGGGCGGGACAGATCGGAACAGTACGATTATGAATATTGTGGATTCCATTGAAGAAAGGTTTGGGAAATCAGAGGAGCACTATATTATTACCCATGATTCAGTGCGTCCGTTTCTTACTTCAAGAATTATCAATGATAATATAGATGCCGTATTGGAATACAAAGTGTGTGACACGGTCATACCGGCGACAGATACAATTGTAGTTTCGGAAGACGGACGAATGATTACAGACATACCGGTGCGCAGTAAAATGTATCAAGGGCAGACTCCGCAGAGCTTTCAGATGACATTACTGAGAGAGTTATATGAGGATTTAAATGAGGAGGAAAAAGGAATCCTGACAGATGCATGTAAAATTGCAGTTGTGCGTAATTATCCTGTCTATTTGGTAAAAGGAGAGCCGTCTAATATGAAGCTTACGACAGTGAGTGATTATAACATTGCCCAGGCAATGGTTGGAGGAAAGTTCATTGATTAATTATATATATCAGCTTGTAGCCCCCGGAGCATTCTCAATTAAATATGAAGATATTGATTTTGGAGATAAGGTAATTGTAAAGCCTCGTTATATGGCGGTCTGCCATGCCGATCAAAGATACTATACAGGGCAGCGGGACAGGCAGGTATTAAAACGCAAGCTGCCGATGGCGCTAATCCACGAATGCTGCGGCGAGGTGATATATGACCCGACAGGGACTTATAAACGGGGTGAAATGGTAATTGCCATTCCCAATGTGCAGGGGGAAGAGGATTTGGTTATCTTCGAGAACTATGCAAAAGACGCAAAGTTTCTGTCCAGCGGAAGCGACGGATTTCTCAGAGAATATGTGGACTTGCCTGTAAACCGCGTTGTGCCTTGCGGGGATATTTCAGGCGGATTGGCGGCAGTGACGGAGTTTGTGAGCGTAGCAGCACATAGTGTACGCAGATTTGCCGGTATAGCACACAAGAGAAGGAACAGAATTGCAGTATGGGGAGACGGAAGTCTTGCATTTGTTATGGCGAATGTTTTAAGATTAGAGTTTCCTGACAGCGAAATAATAGTAGTCGGCAAAAATACCGGAAAATTATCTTATTTTTCGTTTGTTGATAAAACCTTACTTTCGGATTTTATTCCGAAGGAATTTTCTTTTGACCATGCATTTGAATGCTGCGGGGGAGAAGGAAGTTATTATGCGATTGATGACATTATTCGATACATCAATCCGCAGGGAACCGTAACACTGATGGGAGTCAGTGAAAATCGTGTTGCGGTGAATACAAGGGATGTCTTGGAGAAAGGACTGACGCTTGTCGGGTGTAGTCGTTCAGGGAGAGAGGATTTCCAAAAAGCAGTGTCCTATATGCAGGATGCAAAGCTTCGGCAGAGACTTGAGCTGATTGTATATGAAGATAAAAAGGTCAGTTCAATCGCCGATATTCATCGTGTATTTCAGACGGATTCATGCACGCCGTTTAAAACGGTATTTGAATGGGGATTGTAGGAGATAGGAAAATGGCGGAAATAAGTATTGTCGTACCGGTATATAACGTGGAAAAATATCTGCGCAGATGCTTGGAATCCATTTTGGGTCAGACTATGCGGGAGCTGGAGATTATATTAATAGACGACGGTTCTACGGACAGAAGCGGGGAAATCTGTGAAGAATACAAGGAAAGGGATAACCGGATTCAGGTTATTCACAAGAAAAACGGAGGTTTGAGTGACGCAAGAAATGCAGGAGCAAGGATTGCGGCATCAGACTATGTTATTTTTCTTGACAGTGATGATTATATTGCACGGGATATGATGGAAATTTTGTATGCGTTGGCGAAGGACAGCGGCGCAGACATGTCGGTATGCGGAGTGTATAATGTATACGGAGAAAGAGAAATTCCTCAGTATTCTAAATCGGAAGAATTTATATGTACCGGAGAAGAAGCTTTTATGCATATACTTGAAGGGAAAAAAATTCCTGGAACAATATGCAATAAATTAATAAAAAGACAGATTGTTCAACAGATTGAATTTCCGGCTGGAAGGCTGTATGAGGATGCTTTTTATACACTGGATTTGGTTCAAAGGGTAGAGAAAGTCAGCGTAACGACAAGACCTATGTACTATTATGCTCATCGTCAGGACAGCATTACAACAAGTACATTTAAGGAAGCGGATTTGGACATAATCTATGCTTATCAAAAAACATTAGAACTCGTGAAGAAAAAGTATCCGGGACTTATGACGCAGGCGGTATTCAGATTGTTTTGGGCGCATTTTATTGTAATAGACAGAATACTTGAAACAGGAGATTATAAAACAAATATTTACCTTAAAACTTCCCGAAGGTTTTTGAAAAGAAATATTTTTCGCATTATAAGGAACCCATATTTTGAAAAGAAGAGACGTTTGGCTGCAATTTTACTGTTTTTCAATGTGAATTTATATAGAAAGGCGCTGTTTCACAACAGCAGACAATTATATGGTGCATAAAAATATAATAAGAAGAAAAATCTGTTTTATTGATTTTGATATGTCTGTTACCGGCGGCGTAGAGCAGGTTACGGCAAGGCTGGCAAATGAACTGTCGAAATATTATGAAGTGCATTTGATAAGTGTGTCGCAAAAAGGCAGGAAAGCAGCGTTTGATTTAAATGACAGTATTCAATACCGTGTATTTTTCAAGTCGGATGCAAGGCTCAGGGATTATATTGTCGGAAATTTGTCAAGACTCAGAAAATATCTAAAGGCGAATAAAATTGATGTTGCAATTCTTATGGGAAATTATCCGGGGATTGTCAGCATTTTTGTGAAACCGTTTGTGAAAACAAAATTTGTATTTTGCGACCACGGCGCCCTTATGAACCAATGGGAACAAAAGGATGTTCGCTATATACGGCTTATTACGTCCAAACTGGCAGATAAAACTATTACATTAACCAAGCAGTCGATGAACGCCTATATTAAAAAATTTCATTTAAAAAAGGATAAGGTGGATTATATATATAATTGGACGGAGCTCGCGGACAAGGAGATAGAATATAATTCGCAGAGCAAAAAAATTCTTTCCGTAGGAAGGTTTGGAAAAGAAAAGGGCTATGACATGCTTTTGGAAGTTGCTCAGCGTATCTTTGTGGCAGACTCTGACTGGGAGTGGCATATCTATGGGGACGGCGAGACGTTTCAGGAGATAACTGCGCTTAGTAAGGAGAAAGGACTGGAAGGGAAGCTTGTCTTTCATGGTAATTGTCCCAATGTGAGTGAAAAGTATAAGGATTATGCCATGCTTGTATTGACCTCTTACAGAGAGGGGCTGCCGTTGGTTTTGTTGGAAGGAAAGAGCAGTAAGCTGCCGATGGTAAGCTTTGATATTAACACGGGACCGGACGAAATTATTGAACCGGGAGTAAACGGGTATTTGATAGAGCCGTACAACACGGGAGTGATGGCGGAAAAAATTATAGACTTAATGGAGGATGACGCGCTGAGAAAACAATTTTCAGATATGGCATATCAAGGTATTGAGAAATTTGAAAAAGAACTTATTTTACAGAAGTGGATAGCATTGATTGAAAAGCTTTAGAATGATAACGAAAACAGGGGATATATATGAGAAGTAAACAGGCTTTTAAAAATATGACGGCAAACTTGCTATTACAGGCCGTCATGCTTTTTTCAGGGATTGTACTGCCGCGCTTTTTTATGGAAGCGTATGGTTCAAGCGTGAACGGAATGATTACGTCAGTCAATCAGTTTCTGATGTATTTAGGACTGGCTGAGGCGGGGGTAGGAGTAGCCTCAACGGTTGCCCTGTATAAGCCTTTGGCAGAAGAAAATCAGAGAGAAATTAATGCCGTGCTGTCTGCAGCAAGGAGGTATTATAATCGTTCGGGCATGTTGTTCCTCGGGATGGTGCTGGCGCTTATATTTTTATATCCTTTTTTCATTTCACAGCAGTTGGAAGCTTCGTTAGTGAGATGGATGGTAATAGTGCTTGCAAGCAGTACAATGATTGATTACTTTTTTTTGGGAAAGTACAGAGTATTGCTGAATGCTAATCAGGAAGGATACATTGTCGCGCTGGTTCAGGCAGCGGCGGCTGTAATTAATATGTCTGTTTCCGTTCTTTTGATTTATTTGGGAGCCGATGTAGTAATTGTAAAAGCAGTTGCGACAGGAGCCTATATGCTAAGGCTGTTTCTTATAAGAGCGTATGTTAAAAGAAAATATACCGGTTTGGACTATCATGCCGAGCCGAATGATAAGGCATTGAATCAGAGGAACGCAGCTCTTTTGCATCAAGTAGTGGGGATTATTGTAAATAATACAGATGTTGTAATGCTTACAATCTGTTTAGGAAGAAATTCGCTGCTTGAGGTGAGCGTATATGGTGTGTACAATTTGGTAGTATATGCAGTGAATATGCTGTTGACATCCTTTTCTAACGGTTTAAGCGCCGGATTTGGAGAAATTATTTCAAGAGGAGAAAAGAAGGCGCTTCAAGAAAGTTATAGTGATTACGAGTATATGTACATGATTATATTTTTTATCATTATTGCTTGTATGGGAATTCTGCTTCTTCCGTTTGTTTCCGTGTATACGATAAAAATGACAGATGTTAATTATGTCAGACCGATGGCTGCATTCTTATTTTCTGTAATTGTGTTTTGGCAGAATGTACGCATACCGAGCATGACGATTATTTCAGCGGCCGGGCATTTCAGGCAGACGAAGCGGCAGGCAATATTGGAGGCAGTGATAAATATAACGATATCAATAACGCTGGTATGGGGGCTTGGAATGTCAGGAGTTCTTTTAGGGACTGTTTTTTCTTACGGCTATCGGTCCTTGGAAATGATATTTTACACGGAAAAGTATTTGCTGCCGGGAACATTAAAGAGAAGCCTTTCTAGAATTATTAGAAATGCGCTGGCAGTAACTGCGCTTATTGCGTCAGGGATATACTGCATACCCCAAAGCATGAACTCGTTTGTCGTATGGTTCCTGTATGCAGTGACAGCAGGCGTGGTTTCTGCCGTGGTTATTGTGGGGATTAACTACTTGTTCGAACCGGAGGGTTTTCGGGAGCTAATGGAACGGCTTAAGCGGATTATAAAAAAATAACAGGTTGCAGTTGCCGAATATGCAGAAATAGTGTATAATGTTTTGCGTATATGTCAACATAAGAAGAGGTAATGATATGGCAGGTAATAGGATTGAAAGTTCTAGAAGGAACCGCAGACCCGACAGGACACATCAGACAGCCGACCGCAGGAAATATCGCGGCGAGTCTCCCGACAGAATACAACGTGACAGAAAGACAGAACATAGAAAAAAAGCAGGAAGCAGAATAGATAGAAACACTGGGAATGGCAGAAACGTCAGAAATAATAGAAGAGGACGCCGTCCGAAGAAGAAGATGAGCGTATGGAAGAAGCTGTTGATTGCTTTCATGGGACTTTTGGTTTGTATAATATGTGTGATAGGAGTCGTTGCGGCATATGGAGCAACGAAGCTTCAGCAGCTGAATACAGAAGATATTCCGAAACAGGACATTGTAATGAATAATCTGGAGGAAGGCGTCGGAGAAGGCTTTACCAACTTTGCATTATTTGGTGGAGACTCCAGAGAGGGGGAGTTGGATATTGGCATACGGACCGATACGATTATCGTTGCAAGTCTGAACAATAAGACAAAGGAAATTAAGATGGTTTCTGTTTACAGGGATTTATTATTAGATTTGTCTGAAGGCACACTTCAAAAGTGTAATGGAGCATATAGTTATGGGGGACCGAAGCAGGCGATCGATATGCTGAACATGAATTTGGATTTGGAAATAGAAGACTATGTAACGGTTGATTTTGCGGTTGTTTCAGATGTAATTGATTTGCTGGGCGGCGTTGAAATTGAGGTGCAGGAAGCGGAGATACCGTATATTAACAAATATTTGAAGGAAACCGCGGAAGTGGCCGGAAAAAAGGCAAACAAGGTGACGCAGGCGGGGATGCAGACACTGGACGGTGCTCAGGCGACGACATACGCACGTATACGTTCTACTGCGGGAGGAGATTACCGCAGGGCGGAACGGCAGAGATATGTAATTGAAAAGATGGTTGAAAAAGTTATGCGGTCAGATTTGACTACTATCAATGCAATTATTGATTCTGTATTTCCAAAGATTAAAACAAGTCTTTCGGCAACGGAAATTTTAGATTATGCAAAATCATTTAATAAATATAAATTAGGTGACAACATTGGTTTTCCGACGGATAAGACAACGGATACGCTGCCTGGGCTTGGCAGTGTCGTTATTCCAGTTACCCTTTCGGATAATGTGAGTCAGCTGCATGAATTTTTATACGGAGATGAAGAGTATGAGCCTTCAGCCGAAGTAAAATCCATAAGCAGAAGGATTGTGAAAGATCGGAAGAGCA
>CANAZK010000103.1 GCA_947366105.1 uncultured Lachnospiraceae bacterium
GAGATAGGAGTCCGTGACTGGAGTTCAGACGTGTGCTCTTCCGATCTCCCATTACGAAACATCCGCGCCCCTGCACATTTTTAACAAAGCCCTCTTGCTCTAATTCTGTGTATGCCTTTGTCACTGTTAAGACGCTGATCTTTAAGTCTTTGGCAAGCGTTCTAAGAGAGGGCAGAGTTTCTTCGGCTTGAAGTTCGCCAGATAAAATAGCTGCCTTGATCTGTTGTTTAATCTGCTCGTATATGGGGACGCCAGATACATTTGAAATAATCAGTTTCATTCCTGCATCCTCCGTGTGTTTTAACTGTTATGCTGTTGTGTATAACAGTATAACACAAGCAGGGCTAAAATGTCAATACCTGAGGATAAACTACCGGTAAACTACTGGCAAGCAATGCAATCTTCCGTAAGATTGTGTATTTAGCAGGATTTCCGTTCCCGGAATTCCTGCTAAATGCTTGTTGGTGACATGTCCCCAAACCCCTGAGATCATCACCTGCGGTGATGGCTGCGCGTTCCGTTAGAACGCTGAAAAATCGAATCCTAATATCTTGCCAAAATAGAAAAATGCTATGCAATCGGCGAACCTTTTGCATAGCATTTTCTGTTTTTCCGTTTACCTGGCGCAAGTCATAAGTTTTGCAATGTTTCCTTATGGGCTACTGTCATTTCCGCAGGTCTTCTCTTTTGCTGCTATTTCGCTCTTGGAAAGTCCAAAATAAAGGCAGTCCCCTTCCCCTCCTCCGTCTTCACCCTTATAAAGCCCTTATGCTCCTCTGTAAGACGTTTTACAACGGTAAGTCCGATTCCCGTCCCCTCACCTATCTCTTTTGTCGTAAAGAAAGGATGAAAAACTCTCTGCTGAATCTCCTTTGGAATTCCCGGTCCGCTGTCCTCTATAATCAGCCGGACATAATGCTCGTCTTCCGAACTAAGTCCAAACTGAATACGAAGTACACCGCCCTCTTCCATTGCATGAACGGCATTTGTTACAAGATTAATTACAATCTGATTCAAGGCGCCTGCCTGACCGTGTATATAATACGGCGTCCTGCAAATGATTTCTTTTAACTCTATCTGCTCAGGAATCAACTTTTTAACGATATTGACCGCCTCACGCATCGCATGGGCTGCGTCATAATCTGTCAGCGCTTTTTCAGCTTTTCCCTGACGGCTGTAATCCAAAAGCTGCCTTGCCAGCTCCCCGCACCGAAGAGCGGTGCTTTTCATTTCATGAATCTCCTCCGGCATCTCCCGGTAGACAGTTTCATTCTCCTCCAGCAGTTCCGCATAAAGTACAATCGGGGTCATGAGATTATTGAACTCATGGGCAATGGAACCCGTCAGCACTCCCATCGTCTTGGAATGATTATATTTCTGCATAAGACCTTCTTCCCTCTTCATAGTCTCATTCAAGGTCTTTTCATATTGCAGCTCTTTCTCAAGCAGAGTTTCTTTCTTATTCTGCTCTGAGATTCTGCGGATAAACCATGCGATCCAAACAAGTACTATAATCCCGAGAAGACAAAAATAAAATGCAATCTGTTCAATCGGCTGAATCACCTTGTCATAATCTTCTATAATATAGAGAGAATATTCTTCTTCTCCGATTTCAATTGTCTCATAGGCAATTAACTTCCGCGTTCTGCGCGGCGTTCCTGAAGACGTGTCATAAATCCAGTCGATGGTACAGCCGTTTCCCGCCTCATGGGAAATCGATATCTCCCGGCTGTCGCGGTCTTTACTCATCACTGTCACGCCTTCTCTATTTTTAACGATACAATACCGTCCGTTCTCACTTTCCTCTATTGTATTCACCTCTTCAAACAGGGCGGCGGGCTCCTGATTATCCATTGCCTTCATGCCGGCTTGAAAACTCTGCGCATTTGCTTTTGCAAGACTCTTAAGACTCTGCTTCTCCCTTTCAATGATTGTATTTTCCACACTTCTATATGAAAATATGGCTATGGCGGATAAAAGCAATGTCCCAAGGGCTGCCACAATTATTTGTTTTGTAAATCTTGTTTTCTTTTCCATAATGAGCCTCAATAATATTTGACTTTAAAATTATCCAAAGATATAATCAATAGTATATTCTCACGGAAAGGCAGGAGATACTTATGACCACAATTTGTGTTCTTGTAATTGATGATGAGCAATCTGTCTTAAAGGCAGTCTCTGCCGTCTTAAAACGCGAACATATAGATGCCGTCTGCGCCCAGAGCAGCCAGGAAGCTTTGGATTATTTGACCGTTCAATCTTTTGATATTATTTTACTTGATATTATGATGCCAAAGCAAGACGGATTTTCTCTGCTAAAAGAAATCCGAAGCCGCAGAATCCTTACTCCTGTCATACTGTTGAGCGGACGCGAAGAAGACTCCGCGCAGGTGGAAGGACTGGGACTTGGCGCCGACGATTATATGACAAAACCATTCAGCAAAACAGTCCTTGTGTCAAAAATCAGAGCCATTGTAAGACGTACCCGGCAATATGCCGTCCATCCGCGGCCTGCTGCCGCACAGACAGTTATTACCCACGGATGCTTTACGCTCCACTTGGATTCACAGCAGGTATTTAAGGACGGCCGGGAAATTTACCTTTCTTCCAAAGAATTTTCTCTCCTATTCTTCTTTGCAGAGAACGCCGGAACTCTGTTTACCAAACAGCAAATCTTCTCCAAAGTATGGAAAAGCGAAACTCCGGATGACAATACCATCCTTGTATATATCAAGCGTCTGCGGGATAAAATCGAAGAAAATCCTTCTAAGCCCAAACACCTTACTACGGTATGGGGTAAAGGATATCAATTTTTCCCTTAGTATGATCAAATCAGGACTTCCCGCCGCCGGACTGTCCTGATTTTTATCTTCTCTAATTAGAAACCTCTAATTACTGTCTCTATCAGCATTCTTCCATTCCTTCTCCAAACAAGTTCACCGCCGCATCACCCATCACACGATATATACCATACCCGACTTTACTCCCTTTCTGTCCCTGAAGGACAAATTCTATCTCGTCTTTTTGGTCAATATTCTGAAATTGAATCTTCTGATTCTCAACCGGCGCCGGAATCGGTTCCGTATGGTAATAGTGCTCTCCGTCTCCGGAATCAATCATAACAAGAAGCCTTACATGTCCCCCATTCACAAGCTCGGTATACTTGCTGTTTTCATCTGCTTCAGGCGTATTATAGACAACCACGAGGTCTTTATGCCCGTCATTGGTCAAATCCTCCTCACACGCCACCAAAACCGTTGCCGCCGGAAACTGTTCCTTAAATGCCTGCAGTATTTTATTATCCTCCGGTACGTTTTCAGCATAATTCAATTCTCGTCCTGCTCTTGTTCCGTCATCGTATGTATTCACCTCTGCCTTTGACGCGTTGATATCAATATATAAAGCTTCCAGCTTTCCCCGAATCAAAAAACCCAAAAACAGTACCGCAGCTCCCAGTACAATTTTCACTTTCGTGCTTTTCAAAAATCCATCCTCCTAAATCTAAACTCCATACTATATACCCCCATTACTGACAGCAATTTTGTCACAGTACTCTTTCAAAAGCTCCACCGCATGCTCCCCGGCACGGGAAAGATTCCTTTCCTCATGCCAAAGCAGATACAGCTGCCGCTCATTTGCTATCTCCGGAAATTCAAACGCAAGCAGTTTCCCTTGTTCGAGATAATCCCTCACTGCAATGCTGCTGACAAATGCAATTCCCACGCCTTCGGCTACCACTCTTTTCAATGTCTCCGTGGTCTGCACTTCCGCAATCACTCGAACTTTCTCCGGTTCCAGCCCAAGCTTCTTTTCCAAGCTTTCGCCCGCCGCCTTTGTGCCGCTTCCTTTTTCACGTATTACAAACTCTTCCCTTTTAAGCTCATTCCGATTAAAAACCCCCTGAAAGGAAGCATATTTCCTTGTATTCGGCGTCACAAGCACTATTTTGTCCTTCACAAGCGGAAAAGGCATACATTTTGGAGTAAGCGGCTTAATACTTCCTATTCCAATCTCCCCCTCAAACCGCAGAATCTTCTGTATAACCTCCGTACTGTCTCCTTCCAATATCCTATAACTGATTCCCTTGCATTTCTTTTTTGAATATGCCAAAAATCCCGGAAGCACATAGTTTGCCGGCACGCTGGAAGATGCAATCAATACTTCTCCTGTCAGCTCTTTCCCCTTATTCTGCATATGAAACAGCGCCTCCTCTTCTGCTTTCAGCATCTGTACTGCATATGGATAAAATACCATCCCTGCCTCTGACAAAATGACATCCTTTGTTGAACGAATTAATAATTGTTCTCCAATTTCTCTCTCCAACGTTTTGATATGCATGCTGATCGTCGGCTGCGACACGAACATTTCCTTTGCCGCCACCGAAAAACTCTTATTGTTCACAACGCTTACAAGCGATTTCACCTGCTCTAGATTCATGTTCCGCCCTCTTTCCTCATTCCTTATCATTAGTCCCTTAATACAATTATAAAAATAAAAGGAAAAACCGTCTAATTGATATTTTCAACACACTTATAGGCACTTTCTATAAGCTGTACTCTGTTATAATAAGGCAAATAAATATATGCTCCAAATGTGCTTCATTAATCAAGTAAAAAACATGATTAAAAACTCATTTAGAGCATATATCATACGGAAGAGAACATTCCTACGCTAGTAAATCAATATATTTTCCTTTTTCCGGCGCCATGTTCTGCTCTCCGGCATTATTTTTAAACACTGTCCGGGTCGTTCCTCCGGATACATAATTCCGTCCGCACTCAGGGCATACGGCAGTACTATATGTCACTGACTGGGAAACAATCTTCTTATCTTCCTGAAGCGCCTGTGTTTTCGCATGCGATACATGCTCATTCTCATGAGAACGAACTGCCGTCGCCGCTGACTCCGGACTCAACCTGGTCGGCGTCTTAAAAGAAACCCCCGGGTCATCCGAACCGTCCTTGTATTTCCGGTTCTTACACGTTTCACACTCATAACTGTCAAAATTCCTGCGTAAATCGCCGGCTTTTCTCTCATCACTTAACTGCGCCGGCTCGCCCCAATTTGCAGACTCAGGATTCATGCCCGTCCGCTGCAGGCTTTCATTGGCGGATGAATTTGCAGCCGGCATTGAAACTCTCTCTGCATAGTATAGACTCACATTCTTTATATTCATTGCAGGCATCATTTTCCCTCACCTCTTATCCAAGTATTTTCTATATTTTAACATAAATGGATAACATCTTCAAGAACTCATTTTACCCGCGTTCCCATACGCCCCGTCAATTCCTTCTACTTTTTTAATTTCCGCCTCAAATTCATATATTTTCTCGTTCATATTCCTCAATCATCTCCTAACAGTTTATATAAATATGATTACAATTAATAAGCTTATTCATCCATTACATGCCCCAGCTTAATATGTTTATCAACCAATTCCTTCATATTCTGCCACACTGACGCTGAAGTTTCCTCTATCTTTGCATTTCTCTTATAAATCTGTGATTTTCTCACTCCATGTTCTGTCCAACTTTTTCCTCCAGAAGCGGAATTTAATAATAACGGTTGAAAATTATCAAGAAGATGCGCATATTTTGCGTCATCGCTCTCATAAGCCTCAAACTCCTCCCACAGTTCCCTAAAATAAGCTCCCTGATCCTCCGGCAGCATTCCGAAGATGCGTTCGGCAGCTTTCACTTCCCTCTCTCTCTTCGTTTCCGCCGCCTTATCATCATAGGCATACGTATCTCCCGCGTCTATTTCCACAAGGTCATGAATCAGCGCCATCGTCATTACCTTTAAAAGATCTATTTCTGCCTCCGCATGTTCCTTCAGAAGAACCGCTGCCAATACGATATGCCATGAATGCTCTGCATCATTTTCCTTTCTGCTTCCGTCCGCAAGATAATTTTGGCGGAAAATATTTTTCATTTTATCAATCTCTGTCAGAAACTGTACCTGCTGCTCCAATCGCGTCATAATTTTTCTCCTTTTATCAAATTAATCGTTGAAAATCGACATATTTTGCGTTATCATGTATCATTATAACTTTAACATAAGGAAGGATAATTGTCATGCAGCTTTTGAAGGAAAGAATCTTAAAAGACGGCATTGTGAAGCCGGGAAATGTATTAAAAGTAGATAGTTTCTTAAACCACCAAATGGATATTGATTTAATCAATGAAATCGGCAAGGAATTCAGAAAGAGATTCCCAAGTGACAAAATCACAAAGATTCTCACAATCGAGGCATCCGGCATCGGAATTGCATGTCTTGTTGCTCAGTATTTTAATGTGCCTGTTGTATTTGCAAAAAAAGCGCAGAGCATTAACATTGACGGAGAAGTATATCACTCAAAAGTAGAATCCTTTACCCACAAACGTGTTTATGATGTTATTTTATCCAAGAAGTTTTTAAATGCAGATGATAATGTACTTATTATCGATGACTTCCTTGCAAACGGCTGCGCCCTGCTCGGTCTGATTGAACTCGTGGAAGAAGCGGGCGCGTCAATAGAGGGCGCCGGAATCGTTATTGAGAAAGGGATGCAGACGGGCGGTGAAATAATTAGAAGCAAAGGCATTCACTTAGAATCTTTGGCAATTATTGATTCCATGACAGATACAGACCTTACATTCAGAGGCTAAACCACTAATACATTTTTAAACTTACATAAAAAGCACTGCAAACATTTCACTGTCTGCAGTGCTGTATTTTTATATATTTTTTTCTATGCTTCTTTCTCTTTTGGCAGGATAATATTAAGCAAAACTGCTACAAAAGCCGCCGGTACAATTCCTGAACCGCCGAATACTAAATTGATCTGCTCCGGAAGGTTCTTCAGAATATCGGCATTGGCGCCCATGCCGTAGCCAAGTCCCAAAGCGACCGAAAGAATCGTCACGTTTCGCGCAGTAATCGGAGTCTTTGTTACGAGCTGAATACCGCTTACTACGATAGATGAGAACATCATGACTGCCGCCCCGCCAAGCACGCTGTCCGGCATAATCGAAATGAGGGCTGCAAGCTTAGGAAACAGTCCGCATGCAATAAGGAAACCTCCTCCGATTGCAATGGAAAATTTATTCACTACCTTAGTCATCGTAATAAGCCCGACATTCTGGCTGAATGATGTATTTGGAAGTACGCCGAATACCGATGCTATCGCCGAACCGACACCGTCACAGATAACGCCGCCTGCAAGCTCGTCATTAGTTGCCTCTCTTCCAAGACCGCCTTCTGTAATACCGGAGATATCTCCCACGGTTTCTACCGCTGTTACGATAAACATAATGCAGATTGGTATAATTGCTTTCATATCAAATACTATGTCCACCGGCAAAAGCTTCGGAACTGCAAACCAGCTCGCATCCGCTACTTCCTTCCAATTAAGCACCCAAGATTTCGTATATTCCACACCTTCCGCCGTCACACCTGTTGTCGGAAGTACCTGTGCCATAATGGCAACCATGACATATCCTACGATAATTCCGATAAAGATAGACGCATAACTTGTTATTCCCTTTGTTCCGTGCTTTAAAGCTACGATAACTACAAGCACCACAAAACCAACCATCAGGTTCTCAGCCGAACCATAATCCGGCATCGACTTTCCGCCACCAAATGAACCTACGCCTACTCCGATAAGTGAAAGTCCGATGGAAAGCACGACTGTACCCGTAACAATCGCCGGGAAAAATTTGCGAAGCGGTTTTAAGAAAAATCCTAAAACAGTCTCGAACAAACCTCCAATAAGCGAAGCCCCCATGAGCGCTCCATATGCATAAACGCCGCCGCCTAATGAAACAGACATATTCTGGCATACGCCGATAAATCCAGAACTTGTTCCCATAACAATTGGAAGCTTTGCACCCACCGGTCCAACCGCAAAAATCTGCAATAGTGTAATAATACCGGCAATCAGCATTGCATTCTGTAATAATACAACAAGCAGTCCCGGATCATTAATTGCACACCCCGCGCCTCCTGTAATCAGGATAATCGGTGTTAAGTTGCCGACAAACATGGCAAGCACATGCTGTAACCCAAGAGGAATTGCCTGTCTAAGGGGAACTCTGCCCTCCATTTCATAAGGCGACGTATACACTTTTTCTTTCTCCATTCTCATTTCTCCTTTAGTATTTTTATCCGCAAATAATAGCGCTACCGTCACATTATAAAAAATTTGTCACAAACTGTCAATTTGCCATTCATTACATTTTCTAATGGGCATCTATAAGCAAAGAGAATGTACTTTACGCACATTCTCCCATCAAAATTATATAATAATGCAGACCAAACCTCCATTGCTGTCATTGACGATCTTCTGCATTGTGTCCTGAAGCTTCACCTGACTTTCATCATTTATCATCATAATCTTGTTCCTCATGCCGTCCATGACAAGTTCCTCGATGGACTTACCGAATATATTCGTGTTCCACATGCCCTCTTCCGTATCGCTGGCTTCTTTGATATATTTCACGAGATCTTCCGCCTGCCGCTCATTTCCTACAATCGGCGCTATTTCCGTTTCAATGTTTGCCCGAATCATATGTATCGACGGAGCCTCTGAGTGTATTTTAACACCGTATTTATTCCCCTGTTTGATAATTACAGGAGATTCCAGCGTAATCTCCTCTCTGGATGGAGATACAACGCCGTATCCTTTCATCCGCACGGAATTCATTGCATCCTTGACTCCCTCATATTCTTTTCTAAGCGCCGCAAGCTGTTTCATTGTTGCAATCAAATCATACTCGCCGGATATTTCCGTACCTGTCAGTTCGCTCAAAACCTTATAATAAAAGTCCTCATTTACCTGAATACGCACCCTCACGCATCCTGAATCCATTGCAATGTCCTCAATGCGTATATCTTCAATATATTCACTGTCCGGTTTTTCAAGCTCCACCGCCGCGTCTTTAATCTGTGCAAAATTATGCATTATGCCCCTGACATTTGCAAGTAAATCCTGCTTAACCGGATGTTCCATCGGAAGCATCTCGACCCATTTCGGTATATAAAACTGTACTTCCGATACCGGAAATTCAAATAGTACGCTCTGCATAATCTGGTGGATATCTTCCTCCCGAAGCTGCTCGCAGTTCACAGGCATGGCAGAGACACCGTACTCGTTCTCCAACTGCTCCACTGTATTTTTTGCTTCCTCACTGTATGGTCTCTGTGAATTTACAAGCACGATAAAAGGTTTCCCGATTTCCTGAAGCTCGCGGATGGTCTTTCCCTCCGCCTCCAAATAATTTTCACGATTCAGCTCGCCGATCGTACCGTCCGTTGTAATAACGATTCCGATTGTCGCATGGTCGCGGATTACCTTCTGTGTGCCGATCGCCGCAGCCTTGGTAAATGGAATTTCATAATCAAACCACGGCGTTTTCACCATGCGTTCCTCCTCATTTTCAACATGCCCTGACGCGCCGTCCACCATATAGCCCACACAGTCAATCAACCGCACATTGACTCCGATATCCCCTCCAAGCTGGATTCTTGCAGCCTCTTTGGGCACAAACTTCGGTTCCGTCGTCATAATCGTCCTCCCCGACGCTGACTGCGGAAGCTCATCCCTTGTTCTTGACCTTGCATTTTCGTCCTGCATGTTAGGAAGCACAAGCAGATCCATGAAGCGTTTAATGAAAGTAGATTTTCCGGTTCTCACCGGTCCCACTACTCCTATGTAGATTTCACCGTTCGTTCTTGCTTGTATGTCCTTGTATAAATGAAACGTATTCATAAAATACCCCCTTTAAGTACTGATAATAATGTATGTTCACCCTTTGTTTTTTAGAATACGTTATAAAAAATTTCATAAAAAAGAATGTGCATTGCACATTCTCCGCGCGCGAGCGGTTGCGAAGCAATAAACTCCTCTCCGCGAGCTGCGCATCTTCACACGAAGTGTGTTTTTTATGGAATAGGATTCCAAAGGATTTTCCTATTCCATAAAAAACAGAATCCGGAATTTCGGATTCTGTTTCTTATATCTCTTTATTCCCACGGCAGCATAGGATTCTCTATCCTCTTATCACGAAGCATAAGCTCTTTTACCGCTTCTTCCGCGCTCTTTCCTTCAAAAAGCACTGCATTTACCTGTTCGATAATCGGAATAGATACTCCATACTTCTTCGCAAGCTTCACTGCAGCCTTCGTCGAGTATACGCCCTCTACTACCATCTTTACTTCGTCCATCGCCTCCTGCATGGTCTTTCCCTGCCCCATCAGATAGCCCGCTTTTCGGTTACGGCTGTGAACGCTGGCACAGGTAACAATCAGGTCGCCTATTCCGGTAAGACCGGTAAAACTCTCTATCTTGCCGCCCATTGCCACGCCAAGCCTTGCAATCTCGGCAATTCCACGTGTAATAAGGGCCGCCTTCGTATTGTCTCCATAACCGAGACCGTCTGCAATTCCTGCTGCCAGCGCAATTACATTCTTAAGAGAACCGCCAAGCTCCATTCCAAGCATATCAGGACTTGTATACACACGGAATTCTTCATTCATAAACGCTTCTTGAAGATACTCCGCCGTTTTTCTTGTCTTGGCGCCTACAACACAAGTCGTCGGAATGCCTCTCCCTACCTCTTCTGCGTGGC
>CANAZK010000104.1 GCA_947366105.1 uncultured Lachnospiraceae bacterium
AGTTTATTCCACAGGTGATTGCACATGCAGAAGAAGTGCTGGCGCAGACACCGGATATGCTGCCGGTATTAAAAGAAGCCGGCGTTGTTGACTCTGGCGGACAGGGACTTCTTGAAATAATGAAAGGCGCATATGAGGCTTTCCAAGGGAAAGAGATTGATTACCGTGCAATTGCTGCACCACGTGCCGGCGTCGGCATTACGAAAATCAGCGCTGAAACCAACGCCGATATCAAATTCGGTTATTGTACGGAATTCATTATTATGGCGGAAAAAGAATTTACGGCAGAGGATGAGGCAGGGTTCAAGACTTATTTGGAGACCATAGGAGATTCCATTGTATGTGTTGCGGATGATGATATCGTGAAAGTTCATGTTCATACGAATGATCCGGGACTTGCAATTCAGAAAGCGCTTACATTTGGACAGCTGTCTCGCATGAAGATTGATAATATGCGCGAGGAGCATGAGGAGAAATTAATCCGTGAGGCTGAGAAGCTTGCTGCAGAAGAAGCCGCAAAGAAAAAAGCTGAGCCGCGCAAGGAAATGGGATTTATTGCTGTTTCCATCGGAGAGGGTCTGAATGAGATTTTCCGTGAACTCGGCGTTGATTATATTATCGAAGGCGGTCAGACCATGAATCCAAGTACGGAAGATATGCTGGCGGCTATTGACGCGGTAAATGCAGAACACATATTTATTCTGCCGAATAATAAAAACATTATTATGGCGGCAAATCAGGCGCGCGACCTTACAGAAGACAAGGATATCATTGTTATTCCGACAAAAACCGTTCCTCAGGGAATTACGGCGGTAATTAACTATATGCCGGAGTCGGATGCAAAGACAAACGAAGAAACAATGATGGAAGAAATCAAAAATGTAAAAACCGGACAGGTCACATATGCCGTCCGTGATACACACATTGATGATAAAGACATTCATGAAGGCGATATTATGGGAATCGGTGATACAGGAATTCTTTCTGTAGGAACGTCTATTGATAATACGACAAAGGAAATGCTTGCACAGCTTGTAGATGATGATTCCGAATTAATCAGCCTTTATTATGGGCAGGACGTATCAGAGGAGGACGCAGAAAGGTTCTCGGAAGAGCTTGCCAAGCTGTATCCAAATGCGGACATTGATACCCACTTTGGAGGACAGCCAATTTATTACTATATACTTGCAGTAGAATAATATTTAAAAAGAATCTCGCTTGCGGGATTCTTTTTCATAGAGGTTATTATGAATGAATTATCATGGGTAAGCGAATTAAAAGGAGTCGGGGAGAAAACAGAGAAAATATTTGCAAAGCTCGGCATCCATACGGTCGGGGATTTAATACGGTATTATCCACGGACATACGATGTATATGAATCCCCGGTACCTGTGGCGGAAGCGGAAGAAGGAAAAATTGTGACGGTAACAGGATCCATTTTCGGAAATATCCAGCTAACAGGGACACGCAACATGCAGATCACAACATTGACTTTAAAAGACATTACAGGGAATCTTAAGGTCATTTGGTTCCGCATGCCGTTTTTGAAAAATATGCTGCGGGGCGGCGGAATAATTACCCTGCGGGGAAAGGTGTCAAACCGGAGGGGCCTTCTTACAATGGAACAGCCGGAGATTTTCTATCCGAGTGCAAAATATGAAGAAAAGCTTGATACGCTCCAACCGGTTTATACGCTGACAGCCGGAATTACCAATACTGCCATTATAAAGGCAGTAAAGCAGGCGGTAGAATATTTGGATTTGAAGCAGGAATTCCTACCGTCTTCTCTGCGGTTAAAATATCATTTGTCCGAATATAATTATGCCATACGCGGAATCCATTTCCCGGAAGATAAGGAACAGTATTATTATGCCAGGGAACGTTTGGTATTTGAAGAGTTTCTTGTTTTCATTCTTTCGTTAAGACAGATCAAAGGAACGGACGAAAGAAACAGGAATCAGTTTGGGTTTCCAAAACAAGCGGAAACGGAGGCGTTTATCAAAAAGCTTCCGTATGAACTTACCAAAGCCCAGCGGAAAGTATGGGAAGAAATTAAGTCGGATATGACAGGGGAATATGTTATGTCAAGGCTTGTGCAGGGAGACGTCGGCTCAGGGAAAACCGTTATCGCCCTTCTCGGACTGATTCTTGCCGGGATGAACGGTTATCAGGGAGCCATGATGGCGCCGACGGAGGTGCTTGCAAAGCAGCATTATGAATCCATTACTGAAATGCTGGAAGACTACAAAATTCCGCTTAAAACAGAGATTTTGACGGGCTCCATGACGGCGAAAGAGAAAAGGCTTGCCTATGAGAAGATTGAATCCGGCGAGGCGGATATTATTATTGGAACCCATGCACTGATTCAAGACAAGGCAAAATATAAGAACCTTGCTTTGGTAGTGACGGATGAACAACATCGTTTTGGAGTGAAACAGCGTGAGGAGCTGGCAGAAAAAGGGAATATGCCCCACATTCTTGTTATGAGCGCGACGCCGATTCCAAGAACCCTTGCGATTATTCTGTATGGAGATTTGGATATTTCTGTTATTGACGAGCTTCCGGCAAACCGTCTTCCGATTAAAAACTGTGTCGTAGATACGGGATACCGGCAAACTGCCTATGAATTTATCAGGAAACAGACAATACAGGGAAGACAGTGCTATGTTATCTGTCCTATGGTAGAGGAAAGCGAGACACTGGAAGCAGAAAACGTTACAGATTATGCAAAGATGCTTAAAGAAGAACTTGGGGAATCTATTACGGTGGAATATCTGCATGGAAAAATGAAGCAGGTACAAAAAGACGAGATTATGGAACGCTTTTCACGAAATGAGATTCAGGTGCTTGTATCTACAACCGTTATTGAAGTTGGTATCAATGTACCAAATGCAACGGTTATGATGGTGGAAAATGCAGAACGTTTCGGGCTTTCGCAGCTCCATCAGCTCCGAGGCCGCGTGGGACGAGGAAAACATCAGTCTTATTGTATTTTTATGAGCGGCTCCAAAACAAAAGAGACGAAACAACGACTGGAAATACTGAATAAATCAAACGACGGGTTCTTTATTGCAAGCGAAGACTTAAAGCTTCGCGGACCTGGCGATTTATTCGGAATCCGCCAAAGCGGTATTTTGGATTTTAAACTGGGCGATGTATTTCAGGATGCAAAACTGCTTCAAAGCGCCAGTGAAGCGGCGGATGAACTTTTGGCAGCCGATCCGGATTTGAAATTTCCTGAACATAAAAATTTAAAAGAGCATTTGCAAAGCTACATTAAAAGCGGTATGCTTCAGACGACTTTGTAACGCTTACATTTTTTGACAAAAAAAGAAAGAACTTCTAGTGTAAGATGACAAATTCTCCATATACTATCTTTGTAACAAAGCAATAACAATGTTACAAAGAAAACATTATTTATTTAAAGGAGGAGATTTGAAATGGCAAGTCGTTCATCAAATAGGGCAGCTGTACCTGAAGCAAAAACAGCATTAGACAAATTCAAATATGAGGTAGCAAACGAACTCGGAGTACCGTTATCAGATGGTTACAACGGTGACTTAACATCAAGACAGAATGGTTCTGTAGGCGGTTATATGGTTAAGAAAATGATCGAACAGCAGGAGAAACAGATGGCTGGTAAATAACAGCCGCTCAGGATGTTATTAAGAAATTGAGTTGAAAAATAGCGGGTAAGAGGAATATACCTCTTATGCGCTATTTTTTCATATCAAGAGCATCTGTTTCTTAATATTGTGTAAAGATTTTATACGATATTTGACATTTATTTGAGAAATACTTATAATAAACGGGAAATACTTATAAATCAAATCAGGAGGGGTTTTATGAGAGTGATCGGTGGAAGCGCCAAACGTTTACAACTGAAAACGCTGGATGGTTTTGATACCCGTCCGACAACAGACAGAATCAAAGAGACACTGTTCAACATGATTTCACCGTATCTTTGTGATTGCCGGTTTCTTGATCTTTTCGCCGGGAGCGGCGGAATCGGTATAGAGGCGTTAAGCCGCGGCGCAAGAGAGGCGGTTTTTGTGGAGAAGAATCCGAAAGCGATGGAATGCATTCGTGATAATCTTGCGTTTACACATCTTGCCGACAGGGCTGTTACTATGCAGATGGATGTATTTTCTTCCCTCAGGAAACTGGAAGACGGAAGGCCTTTTGACTATATTTTTATGGATCCGCCGTATAATAAACGTTTTGAAAAGGAAGTTCTGTTATATTTATCTGAGTCGGCAATGATACACCGTGATACAGTGATTATTATAGAGGCTGATAAAGAGACGAATTTTTCTTATCTTCCGGAGTTTGGCTTTTCTGAAATTAAAACGAAGACATACAAAACAAACAAACATATATTTATAGAAAGAGAGCGAGGCGAGGAAGTGTGTTAAGAGCAATTTATCCGGGGAGTTTTGACCCCGTTACGCTGGGGCATCTTGATGTAATAAAGCGTTCCTGCAAGATAGTGGACGAGTTGATTATCGGCGTGTTGAATAATAGCGCAAAAACTCCGTTGTTTTCTGTGGAAGAACGTGTTAAAATGTTGGAAGAAGCAACAAAGGGATTGAAAAATGTGAAGATTGTGCCGTTTGAAGGGCTGCTGGTCGAATTTGCGAGGAGGATGAAAGCCAAAGTTGTTGTCCGCGGTCTTCGGGCTATAACCGATTTTGAGTATGAACTTCAGATGTCGCAGACGAATCATAAGCTGGAACCGGAAGTTGAGACGATGTTTTTAACAACAAGCATTGAATATTCATTTCTAAGTTCCACGACAGTCAAAGAGGTTGCGGCTTTCGGAGGAGACATTTCACAGTTTGTTCCGTCAGCAATTATCGGCAGGATAGAAGAAAAAATGCAAAGTAAGATAAAAAGGAGAGTATAAAACATGAGTAGCCGCATTGAACAAATAATTGAAGAAATTGAAGAGTATATTGATACCTGTAAGTTTCAGCCGCTGTCCACGTCTAAGATTATTGTAAACAAAGAGCAGATGGACGAGCTTCTCCGGGAGCTCCGTATGAAGACGCCGGATGAGATTAAACGTTATCAAAAGATTATTTCCAACAAAGATGCAATTTTAGCTGATGCACAGTCAAAGGCGGAGAGCATGCTTGAGGAGGCACAGATTCATACGAATGAACTTGTAAGCGAGCATGAGATTATGCAGCAGGCATACGCACAGGCAAATGAGATTGTTATGACGGCGACGGAGCAGGCGCAGGAAATTCTTGACAATGCAACAAATGACGCCAATGATATCCGCATCGGCGCAATGCAGTATGCCAATGATATTTTGGCAAATGCAGAAAATATCATTGGTCATACACTTGACAGCTATACAACGAAATATGACGGACTTGTGAATTCTCTTCGCGAGTGTTATGAAGTTGTACACACAAACCGTGCAGAATTGGAGATTCCGGATAAATCAGACCGGGGAATGCAGGCAGAGTTTGGCGGCGGATTAGAAACCATGTAGTCCAAACTGAATATAAATAAACGCTAAGAAGCTGGTTACGACTGCCGTAATCAGCTTTTCTATTGAGTACGGCACAATACGAAGCCCGGTGCCCTGAATCATGCACTGCGTCTGCGCGACAGAGCAGATGCCTCCGAATGAGGTGAGCCCCATTACAAGAATAAAGACGACGGAAAAGGAGACATGATTTTTTACAATCATTGATATTCCGTTCGTTACTTCAAGGGACGGCAGAAGAATCAGTTTCCAAACAACGGACTGAAACGGAACTTCCTGCGCAAGTGTAATAAGGACGGAAAATAGAATGATATATCCGCCTACCTTAGTTATTGTTTCAAATCCATTCATAATCGTGTCATCCAAAATCTGAAAATCAAACTGAATATGATTGTCGGAAATTCCTGAAACATAGGTTTTCACCTTTTTGCGTCCAAAATAAAACCGTCGGAATACAAAACTGCATAGAATAGGCGAGAGGAAGAGAATGGCGATGGAGGGGAGTATCAGTTCATCTCTGCCGAGACTCTTGATGACGGCATAGTTCATGATGAATACGGGGCTTGTGTTATTGCAGAAAGAAAGCAGGTAAGCGCCTTCGCTGTGGGTAATCTTTTCTGACCTTATCAAGTCCGCGGTAACTTTAGCGCCCATCGGATAGCCGCAGAGAAAACCTGTGACTACCGCGAACGTGCCGTTCGGACTCGTATGAAAAAGCGGACTGATAACCGGAGAGAGAAACTTGGCAAAATAAAACATGGTGTTCGTATGTACAAGAAGATTCGTGATAATAATGAATGGAAGCAGCGTAGGAAGAACAATCTGGAACCACAGAAGAAGTCCTTCACTTGCCCCGGTAAATGTTTCGCGGGGTTTTATAAGCATAATAAAGAATAAAAGAATAAGAACCAGTGGAAAAATATTCCGTCGCATAAACGTCCTCCCGATGTTTGTACAATGTATAGAAAATATATGATGACACTTGATTTTTTATGTTCAATATGCAACAATAGAAAGAGAAAATTTTAGTAAGAAGGGGAAAAGAAATGGCATTAGAAAATTTAGAACCAAAACTTGTATTTCACTACTTTGAGGAGCTGTCCAAAATTCCGCACGGAACATTTGATACAAAGCGTATCAGCGATTACTGTGTGGAATTTGCAAAAGGTCTTGGACTTGAGTATATTCAGGATGAGGCCAATAATGTAATCATTAAGAAACCTGGAACAGCAGGATATGAGAACTCTGCACCGGTTATCATCCAGGGACATCTTGATATGGTCTGTGAGAAAACGCAGGAATCTGCACATGATTTCAAGACAGATCCGTTGGAGCTTTATGTAGAAGACGGATACCTTTGCGCAAAGGATACGACTCTTGGCGGAGATGACGGAATTGCTGTCGCATATGCCATGGCTGTACTTGCAAGCAATGATCTTGCACATCCTCCGATTGAAGCTCTTTTTACAACCGATGAAGAAGAGGGAATGGGCGGAGCAAATGCACTTGATATGTCTGTATTAAAAGGACGCATGCTCATTAACATCGACTCTGAAGTGGAAGGAACTCTTGTTGCAGGCTGCGAAGGCGGATATGAGAACCCTGTGACGGTTCCGATTGACAGAGAAGAAAAGACAGGTACGGTTATTACTGTTAATATCAATGGATTAAAAGGCGGACATTCCGGTCTTGAGATTCACGAGCAGCATGGCAATGCCAATAAGCTCATGGGAAGAATGCTTATGACTCTTGCAGCAAAAGGAGTTGATTTCGCGCTCGTTGATTTTAACGGAGGTTCTAAACCAAATGTTATCACACCGTTTGCAACAGTAAAAATAGTTGTTCCATGTCCGAATTGTGCAAAGAAAGCAATGGAGCTTATCAGTGAGTACGAAGCTGTGTTAAAGACAGAATTCGGCGCTGACGAGCCGGATATCGTATTTACGGTTGCATCTGAAGATAATCAGACAGTAAGCGCGCTTACAAAAGAGAGTACAAAGAATATTACATTCTTTATTACAGCGACGCCGGACGGTGTAGAATGCTTCAGCCGTGATATCGACGGACTTGTTGAGACATCGCTGAATCTTGGAATTGTATCTACAAGAGAAGATTCTGTATGGGCTGATTTCCGTGTAAGAAGCGCGGTGCAGAGTAAAAAGGATAATCTGAAAGTTGTTCTTGCTATGTGGGCAGAACATTTTGGAGGAACGGCGTCCGTAGAAGCAGAGTATCCGGCATGGGTATTCAAGACGGACTCAAAACTTCGTCCAATTATGATTGATACATACAAAGAAATGTTCGGACATGAGCCGGAAGTAGCTACTATTCATGCAGGACTTGAGTGCGGTCTTTTTGCCGGTAAGCTGGAAGGACTTGACAGCGTATCATTTGGACCGAATATGATGAATGTCCACTCCGTAAATGAAAAGCTGAGCGTTGATTCTGTAGGACGTATGTGGGAATATTTAAAAGCAGTATTAAAAAACTGTAAATAAGAAATGTAATTAAGAATAAATAATGAATCATATAGTAATACAAAAAGGAGTTTTCTATGAAACGGGAATTAAAAGTCCGTCTTCTCCTTCTTGTATTACTATTTTCTTTTTTCTCGGCGCTTGGTATACAAAGACTTCATGAAAGAAGCCGGCTGTCAAGACTTAATTCTGCCACAACAGTATCTATGGAATTCCGCGACCACATTTTAAACGACGACATGACAAAAATGCTTCATAAGTCGGATAATCCCGGTAAAGCGGCAGGACTTTATCTGCTGGAAAGCAAATTTTCTTACCGGAAATTTGAATATCCATATACGGAGGAAACGGTTAAAAAATTATATGAGAAATGGGCGGTGAAGGAAGAATGGATTCCATACCAAAAGGCGTGTAATGCCATATGGAATGATCTTATGTATTTTCCGGTTCCGGAATCAGCCGATAATCCGGCGCTCACCGTAACTTACGGCGACAGCTGGATGAGTGAACGAAACTATGGCGGAAAAAGGGGGCATGAGGGGACCGACATTATGGCAGATCAGAATGAAAGAGGCCTTTACCCTGTTATCAGTATGACGGACGGCGTGGTGACAAGCATGGGCTGGCTTCCGAAAGGCGGATGGAGGGTCGGAATTACGGCTCCTGAGGGAGGATATTTCTATTATGCACATTTGGATTCTTATTCCAATATCCAGGAAGGGGACACCGTGAGAGCGGGAGACATTCTCGGATATATGGGAGACAGCGGATATGGCAAAGAAGGGACGAAAGGCAAGTTCCCGGTGCATCTGCACGTGGGGATATATCTGTATGAAGACGGAAGGGAAATCAGCATTAATCCATACTGGATTTTGAGGTATCTTGAAAAACGTAAATTAAAATACGCATTCTCCTAGTGAAAAAATATAAATTATGTTATACTGAATGTTAAGCTGGAGGATAAAAAATATGAATTTACCAAGCGCATTTGAAGAAAAGATGAAAGAACTTCTGAAAGAAGAATTTCAGGATTATATAAAATGCTACAGCGAACCTAGATTTTACGGGCTTCGTGTGAATACAAAAAAGATTAGCGTGGAAAAATTTAAAGAGATTTGTCCATTTGAAATCAGGCAGATACCGTGGATTGAAAATGGCTTTTATTATGATGGAGACAAGGTGCAGCCCGCGAAGCACCCTTATTATTTTGCGGGACTTTATTATCTGCAGGAGCCAAGCGCCATGACGCCGGCAAACCGTATTCCGATAGATCCGGGAGATAAGGTTCTTGACGTATGCGCCGCTCCGGGAGGCAAGGCGACGGAGCTTGGAGCAAAGCTTCAGGGACAGGGTATTCTTGTGGCAAACGATATCAGCAATTCTAGAGCAAAAGGACTTTTGAAAAATATTGAATTGTTTGGAATCGGCAATACGCTTGTGCTGAGCGAGGAACCGGGCAGGATAGAGGAATGTTTTAAGGAATACTTTGATAAAATTTTGATTGACGCGCCCTGCTCGGGTGAGGGAATGTTCCGCAAGGACAAAAAGATGATGAAGGCCTGGGGGGAACATGGTCCTGAGTATTTTGCAAAAATTCAAAAGGGCATTATTGTACAGGCGGCTGGAATGTTAAAACCGGGAGGCATGCTTCTCTATTCTACCTGTACATTCGACCCGAAGGAGAATGAAAGAGCAGTTGAGTATCTTCTGAAGGAATATCCTGAATTTGTAATAAAAGATATTATCCCGTACGACGGTTTTGCGGAAGGCAGACCGGAGGTGACAGAGAGCGGAAATGAAGACTTTAAGAAAACGGTCCGCATATGGCCCCATAGAATGCATGGAGAGGGACATTATCTTGCACTTTTACAAAAGGGTGAGAAGCGGACGGAAGAAAATCAGCGATTGAAGCCAAAGCGCAGTATAAAAATACCGCCGGAGCTTAGCCGTTTTTTTGAAGAAGTGACATGGGAAATAGACCCGACACGTGTTGAAATCCGCGGGGAACATGTATATTACATGCCGGAGGGGCTCCCGGATATGAAAGGGATACGTTTCCTGCGTACGGGACTTTATCTTGGAGATGTGAAGAAAAACCGTTTCGAGCCGAGCCAGGCATTTGCCATGTGTCTGAAAAAGATGGAATATTTTCATACTGTTTCACTTTCGTCGGGAGATGAACGAGTTATAAAATATCTGAAAGGTGAAACGATTGAGGTTGATGATATTGTTTCGGCTGAAGATAAGGGCTGGCAGCTTATTTGTGTGGAAGATTTTCCTCTTGGCTGGGGAAAACTTTCCAATGGCACATTGAAGAATAAATATTTACCGGGATGGAGATGGCAGGCATAATGATGAGGCTGGACAAATATTTATCAGAGGTCGGAGCGGGTACCCGCTCGGAGGTAAAGAAATATATACGTCAGGGAAATGTGACCGTTGACGGACAGACGGTGAAAAGGCCTGAGGAGAAAATAGA
>CANAZK010000105.1 GCA_947366105.1 uncultured Lachnospiraceae bacterium
TAAGCGGCATACGCAGTCCTCCTGCTTCCATTCCCATAAGGCTTACTGCTTTCTTCACCGGAATCGGATTCACTTCACAGAACAGCTGCTCTATCAAAGGGAGTGCGCGCAGCTGAAGTTCAAGGCTTCCTCTCACATCGCCTTCAAAATACTTAGCGCAGATATCATGCGTTTCTTTCGGCGCAATATTGGCAAGTACAGAGATGACACCTTTTCCTCCAAGCGATAGAATCGGCACAATTTGGTCGTCATTTCCTGAATACAAATCAATATTGCCGTCTGTAAGCTGCATCACTTTCGCAATCTGTGAAATATTGCCGGATGCTTCTTTCACACCCACAATATTCTCCACATTTTTCACCAGCTGCGCCGTAGTCTCAGGAAGCATATTGCACCCTGTTCTGCTTCCTACATTGTACATAATAATCGGAGCTTTTGCTTCTTTCGCAATAGTTGTGAAATGTGCCTCCAGTCCCTGCTGCGTCGCTTTATTATAGTAAGGTGTCACAACAAGAAGCCCGTCGGCGCCGTACTCCGCCGCTTCTTTGGACATCTGCACGGCCGTGCGGGTACAGTTAGAGCCTGTTCCTGCCACTACCGGAATCCTTCCCTTTGTGAATTCCACCGCTCTCTTAACACAAATCATGTGTTCCTCTTCCGTCAAAGTCGACGCTTCCCCTGTGGTTCCGCAGATAATAATACTGTCAGTACCATTATCACAGTGGTAATTAATCAGTTCCTCCAGTCTGTCATAATTCACACTTCCATCTGCATGAAACGGAGTAACAATCGCAACTCCTGAGCCTGTAAAAACAGCCATAATCAATTCCTCCTAACATAAAGTAGAAAAAATATAGAGGCGAATCTTCGCCTCTAAAAATTCGATATTGTATCCGATATGTATTTCACACACATAATATCATCACATTTTTTGATTGTCAACGGCTATTCTGCAACACATTCTAATTTGCTGACAGATACCTCATAAGCCGTTCTTTTTTCCGTTTCCGTTTCCGTAAGTTTCTTAATATATTCTCTGCTCTGAATACGCCCCAAAATCTGTACATGCTCTCCCACTTCAAATGTAGACGCATATCTTGCGTTTCTTCCCCAGCAGATGCAAGGAATATAATCCGATTTGCCGTATGGTCGGTTGACTGCAAGCAGCAGATCAGCTATTTCCCTTCCCAAAGGCGTTTTTCTGTAAATAGGCGCTTTGCAGATGTAGCCGTCCAACAGGATATTATTTGTCTTTGCACCGTCAAGCTCTTCCTCCACGAACGAAACCTCTCTTACAAAGACGGACAGCACCAGCCTGTTTTTCTGCTCGTCATGTCTGTTATAAGAGCGGAACTGACCGCTTACCATAATATATTCTCCCCTGTAATCCTGCGTAACATCAATCAGGCGCTCCGATATCATCAATGGTATTCTGTCATCAGAATTACTTAATCTTCTAACCAAAACATCGACCATATAAAAGCCTTCCCCAAACACTTCGTGGCTGAATATAAATTCAGACGCCACCTCTCCCATAATTGTAACTTGATTGTTTTCAATAACCTTATCCGACATTATTTATAGCTCTCCCTTCCTCTTCGTCGTATTTTCTTATCTATACTATGTCTATTCCATATCTTACCATTTCAGAACAGATTTTCCACAAAAACCGTCCGTCTTTTCTCGACACTTTTCTAGTTATCTCCCCATTTCTGCTGCTGCGAACGGCACGGCTGAACGGTTACAATTTTAACTATTTTTTGTCACAGGGCTTGTAATATAATCAGAGTATTGATAAACTGTATGAGTTGTCAGAATAGAAAGAGGGTACTATATATGAAAATACAAAGAGAAGACATAAGAAATATTGCAATCATTGCCCACGTTGACCATGGAAAAACAACCCTTGTTGATGAGCTTTTGAAACAAAGCGGCGTGTTCCGTGCAAATCAGGATGTGGCCGAACGCGTTATGGACTCTAATGATATCGAACGCGAACGCGGAATCACTATTTTATCGAAAAACACAGCCGTGTATTATAAAAATACAAAAATCAACATAATTGACACGCCCGGACATGCCGACTTCGGCGGCGAAGTGGAACGCGTGCTGAAAATGGTAAACGGGGTTATCCTTGTTGTTGACGCTTTTGAAGGCGCCATGCCGCAGACGAAATTCGTACTGCGCAAAGCATTAGAGCTTCAGCTTCCGGTTATTGTATGCATCAACAAAATTGACCGTCCGGAATCGAGACCCGATGAAGTAATTGACGAAATCCTTGAATTATTCATTGACCTCGACGCCTCTGACGAACAGCTTGACTGTCCGTTTGTATATGCTTCCGCCAAAACGGGACATGCCGTTCTTGATCTGACGGAAACCCCGGAGAACATGGTTCCGCTTTTCGAGACAATCCTCGACTATATCCCGGCGCCCGAAGGCGATCCTGAAGCGGATACCCAAGTATTAATCAGTACCATCGACTACAACGAATATGTCGGACGCATCGGCGTCGGCAAAGTTGATAACGGTACTATTTCCGTAAATCAGGATATGGTCGTTGTTAATGAGCATGACCCTGACAAAAGGAAAAAAGTAAAGATCAGTAAGCTGTATGAATTCGATGGTTTAAACAAGGTGGAGGTGAAAGAGGCCGGCATCGGCTCTATTGTAGCCATCTCAGGCATCTCCGATATATCTATCGGAGACACGCTCTGCTCGCCGGAGAATCCTGTAGCCATTCCTTTTCAGAAAATATCAGAGCCGACTATTGCCATGCAGTTTATCGTTAATGACAGTCCATTTGCCGGTTTGGAAGGAAAATATGTAACCTCACGCCACTTGAGAGAACGTCTCTTCCGTGAACTGAATACTGATGTCAGCCTCCGGGTGGAGGAATCGGAAAATACGGACAGCTTCCGTGTGTCCGGGCGCGGAGAACTCCACTTATCGGTATTGATAGAAAATATGCGCCGCGAAGGATATGAATTCGCAGTCAGCAAAGCAGAAGTTCTTTATAAAAAAGACGAGGAGGGTAAGCTTCTTGAACCTATCGAAACCGCGTACGTGGATGTGCCGGATGAATTCACCGGAACAGTCATAGACAAATTGAGCCAGCGAAAAGGCGAGCTTTGCAGCATGAGTTCCTCAAACAGCGGATATACACGATTGGAGTTTTCCATTCCGTCAAGAGGTCTGATTGGGTATCGCGGAGAATTCTTAACAGATACAAAGGGAAACGGCATTCTAAATACTGCATTCGATGGATACGCGCTATACAAAGGCGACTTCCAGTACCGCAAGCAGGGTTCCCTGATTGCATTTGAAACCGGCGAGTCCGTAACATACGGTCTAAACAGCGCCCAAGAGCGGGGCACACTGTTCATCGGCGCCGGCGAGAAAGTATATGCAGGTATGGTTATCGGACAAAACGGAAAAGCGGAAGATATTGAATTAAACGTATGCAAAGCAAAGCATCTTACCAACACCCGTTCCTCCGGAGCAGACGATGCACTGAGACTGACTGCTCCGCATATACTCAGTCTGGAGGAAGCGCTTGATTTCATCGACACAGACGAACTGCTTGAAGTCACTCCGAAATCCCTTAGAATCCGCAAGAAGATTCTGGATTCTAAAATGAGAAAACGAGGAATAAAATAATGAATTTTTTGAGATTGCTTGAGGGGATGCGCACCCCTCTCTTAAATAATTTTTTTCAGTTTGTTACTTATTTTGGACAGGAAATATTAATCATCGCGTTTATCTGCACACTGTATTGGTGTGTAAATAAACGCTTTGCTTATTTACTTGGATTTACATATTTTACCGCCGGTCTCTGCGTTCAGGCTCTGAAAATCACTTTCCGAATTCCAAGACCTTGGATAATCGACCCTGCGTTTCAGCCGGTGGAAAGCGCCGTATCAGCTGCAACCGGATATTCTTTTCCAAGCGGTCATACACAAGGAGCAGTCTCTTTATTTGCCCCAATGGCGCTTTGTGCCAAAAAGAAAAAATACGCCGCGCTTTGTGTGCTTATATTTCTTCTCGTGGGTTTCTCTCGAATGTACCTCGGCGTACACACGCCGAAAGACGTACTGGTGTCTATGGGCATTTCCTTGCTTTTCTCATGGCTGGTCGTTCATTTTTCAACATTTCTTTTAGATGAAACCCGCCATATAAGACAATTCGCCGTACTTTTGGCGCTGATTTCTTTTTTGCTCTGCATTTATGCTCTCTTTATGCTGAATGCAGATATTATTGAACAAAGATATGCCTCGGACTGCCTGAAGGCTTCCGGGGCCGGGCTGGGGTTTGCTTTGGGGTGGTATGCAGAACGTACTTACCTTAATTTCAGCGTAACAACCACCCGAAAATATATGCAGGTTCTGAAGGTAATAATCGGACTTTCCGCTTCATTTGCTGTCAAATCCCTGATTCCGTTTGTAATGGGCAATGGTTATGTTGTAAAAATGTTTGAATATTTTATCCTAGTGTTATGGGTTATCTTTATTTATCCATATTTTTTTCAGCTTTTTCAGAAAAAAATAGACATTTTTATTTACACCCGGCTGGTAATTCGGTACAATAGTAGAAAAGGAAGAAAGAGGTTTTTTATGTCACGATACGTATCTGCTATATTAAAGAAACTTGTAGTTTGGATAGAGCTTTTTATAGCCTTTATGCTGGCCATCGGAATCATATTACTGTCTTTGCGTTTGGCTCTCGATCTTGTAAAGGTTCCCAATTTGGAACTTTATCCGAATTACCAGGATTTGCTGGAGACATGTTTTAACCTGATCATCGGCGTGGAGCTTATACGAATGGTATACACCCACAAACCCGGAACTGTATTTGAGGTTTTGCTCTTTGCAATTGCAAGACAGGTAATTATGGATCATTCCTCAGCATTGAACAGTCTGATTGGCATACTGGCCATTGCCGCCTTATTTGCAACACGGAAATATCTCTTTATTAATTTTGATGAAACCGAAGAAATCCTGCTTCGTGCAAATCAGAAAGTCTTTCTTGTGAATCGTCTGATACATGTTCACATTCCTCACAAGAATGATGAAACATTAAGAGACGTCATCGTGAAGCAGCTTACGGAACACAATGAATCCATTGACGTCGGTGCTTGTGCATATTTCAATAACGTAGGCTTACGCATCGCAAAGATGAATAAAGGCGGTATTACACATGTAGAGGTAATCCATTCCACATTACATAGCAAAAAAGAATCATAATCGGCTCCTGACTGGCAGTTCCTAGAATTGTCAGTCTTTTTATTTTTATTTAATATTTCTGTCATTCTTTTTATTGCATTACGTTTCCACTTTATGTATAATATAGACATAGTACAAACTATATCTGTACAATACGTTGAAAAGGAGTTGACAGCATGAATTTTATTATTAGCGGAAAAAACATTGATGTAACACAGGGCATAAGAGAAACAGTAGAGCGTAAGCTCGGAAAGTTAGAAAGGTACTTCACTCCTGACACAGAAATTATCGTAACCCTGAGTGTTGAGAAGGAACGGCAGAAAATCGAGGTTACAATCCCGGTAAAAGGCGACATCATTCGCTCCGAGCAAGTAAGCTCCGATATGTATGTGTCCATTGATTTGGTAGAAGAAGTAATCGAAAGGCAGCTTCGCAAATATAAAAATAAACTGATTGCAAGACACCAGACCGGCGGAAACTTTAACCAAACATTTTTTGAATCTGAGGATGAATCGCTTGACGACAACGAGATGCGCATTGTCCGCACAAAACGCTTTGGAATTAAACCGATGTTTCCGGAAGACGCATGTATGCAGATGGATTTATTGGGACACAGTTTCTATGTATTCAGTAATGCGGAAACAGAACAAGTAAATGTAGTCTACAAGCGTAAGGATGGTTCATTCGGATTAATCGAACCGGAATTTCAATAATAAGCGGGGACAGAATTCTGTCCCCTTTCTCATTGTCTACATTATGTAGCAAACAGCAGCAGCTCCCCATCTGCCTTCGCAAAATAGCACTCTTCTCCTTTTTGAATTCCAGCTTGTCCATTTGTACTTTCAACAATTTCACCGATTACCTCTTCCTCCATATCTTCAGGAAGAAGTATCTCTATCAATACCTTGTCCGTATATTCAGACTTCAGCGCCGTCAGTCCCCTCTGCCCCAAAATATACTGAATTTTCCCGATTCCTGTATAATCTGTGTCAATAATAAGTTTACGTCCGTGCATTTTGGTAATAATTTTACTGGAAGCCAGTCCTTCCTGGACTGCTTTGGAATATGCCCGCACGAGCCCTCCGGTTCCAAGAAGGGTTCCTCCGAAATAACGGGTTACCACCACCGCCACATTATGTACCTGCTCGCCTAAAATGACATCCAGCATCGGTTTGCCCGCAGTTCCCTGGGGTTCTCCGTCGTCACTGCACCGCTGTATCTGAAAGCGCTCTCCTATTGCGTACGCGAAACAGTTATGTGTAGCGTTCCAATACTGCTTTTTGATTTTTTCAATAAATGCCAGCGCTTCCTCCTCTGATTCCACCGGCTGCACTGATGCGATGAATCTTGATTTTTTTTCAATGATTTCGGCTTGGTTTCCACTATATACCGTACGATACTCTGTTAACATGTTTTCACCTTTTCCTTTTAAGTTGTACTTATACTATAAAAGAATTTGTCCATGTTCACAAGATTTTCTTAAGTTTTTCCTATGATTTGTTAACTTTTCATTTTTTGCTTTATTTAAAATTAGATATTTGCTATAATAGCAAGGTAAAAGGAGGCAATGCTCATGAATTATGGAGAAAAGAATGCTTCGAAAAAGCAGCGGGAAATTACTTCTAAGTCTACGATGCAGCGCAAGAAGATTGGCGCCCGGCTTTTCAAGTCATTTGTATTATGTGTGCTGATTATTGCTATTGCCGGAGCCGGGGGCGTCGCTTATCTGATCAAAAGAATTGTTGACAATACTCCCAACATCTCTCCTGCAAATGTAAAACCTACCGGGTATACAACTTTTGTTGTTGACCAGAACGGCAATGAACTGGAAAGATTCGTTGCATCAGGCTCAAACCGTGTTTATAAAACAAATGAGGAAATACCGCAATATCTGCGCGATGCTTTCGTTGCGATTGAGGACGAGCGTTTCTATAAGCATAACGGTATTGACATTAAGGGTATTATCCGCGCCGGTGTGGTCGGTATCACATCAGGCCGATTCTCGGAAGGTGCGAGTACCATCACCCAGCAGTTAATTAAAAATACTGTTTTCCCCGACTTCGTAAAGGAGGAGGGACTTGTCGAAAAATTTGAACGTAAATTCCAAGAACAGTATTTGGCGCTGGAGCTTGAAAAGCAGATGAGTAAGGAAATTATCCTTGAAAACTATATGAATACCATCAATCTAGGGCAAAACACATTAGGAGTACAAGCTGCATCCAAGCGTTATTTTAACAAAAATGTTACTGACCTGACATTGTCAGAGTGTGCAACAATTGCCGGAATCACTCAGAGTCCGGGAACTTTCAATCCAATTACGAACCCGGAAGAGAACGCAGAACGCCGCGAGAAGGTACTCCGTAACATGTTAGACCAGGGTTATATTACCCAGGAAGAACATGATGCCGCGATTGCGGATGATGTCTATGCACGAATCCAAACTGTCAACATAGAGAAATCAGAAACAAAACCTACTTCTTATTTCAGTGATGCACTTGCGGATCAAGTAATCGAAGATTTGATGACAAAGCTGAACTACTCTGACACTCAGGCTTACAATGCTTTATACAGCGGCGGACTTAAGATTTATGCAACCCAGGACGCGGCAATACAAAGCATCTGCGATGAAGAAGTAAATAACAACAGCAACTATCCTTCTTCTATATATGTAGGCGTGGACTATGCATTAACAATTACGCGTGCCGACGGCACATTGGAAAATTATAGTTCGGGACATTTAAAGAAATTCGGAGATCAGCAGTACGGCGACAAACAAGGACGCCTATTCTCCAGTGAGGAAAAAGCTCAGGCTCGTATCGATGAGTTCCGTGCGTCCGTTTCCAAAGAAGATGATTTGAATTATGATGAAAGAATCGAATTTTCTCCGCAGCCACAAGCCTCTGTCGTTGTAATGGACCAGCATACAGGACATGTAAAAGCAATTGTAGGCGGCCGAGGTGAGAAAAAATCCAGCCGAAGTTTAAACCGTGCAACGGATTCCCCGCGAGCTCCCGGTTCCAGTTTCAAAATCGTGGGAGTTTACGCTCCTGCACTTGACAGCGCCGGTCAGTCCTTGGGAACAGTTACAAAAGACGAACCATTCGAGCGCAACGGTAAAAAATTCAAAAATGCATACAGCGGGTTTATGGGGAATATTACAATGCGTACTGCTATTCAGCACTCTGTTAATATCACCGCCCTCAAGACATTTGAAAAAATTACGCCGAAGCTTGGTCTCGATTACGCGCGAAAGCTGGGACTCAGCACTTTGGTAGATTCAGAAGAAATAAACGGAGCAATTTATTCGGATTTAGCGCTCCCTGCTGCCTTAGGCGGTCTGACTCACGGAGTTTATAACCTAGAGATGGCGGGAGCGTATGCCGCCATTGCAAACGGCGGCGTATATAATCGCCCTATCTTCTATACGAAAATAGAAGATCACGATGGAAATGTGCTGATTGATAATTCCAGTGAATCTACGGCGGTGTTACGTGAATCTACGGCATATCTGCTTACGAGCGCAATGCAGGACGTTATGACAAAAGGTACCGCCACTTATGCCCAGCTGCCTAACATGGCTACTGCCGGAAAAACCGGTACAACCAGTGACAGATGGGACATTTGGCTCTGTGCTTTCACCCCGTATTATACTTGTACGGTATGGGTAGGTTATGATGATAATGAAGAGCTTCCAAACGGAAATTTTGACCAAAAAATATGGAAAGGTATAATGTCGCGAATCCATGACGGATATGAATATAAGGACTTTGAAATGCCAAGTACAGTAGCGAAAAAGAAAGTCTGCTCAATCTCTGGCAAGGTAGCCGCCAATTCCTGTCCATATCATATGGAATATATCGCATTGGACGGAGGCGGCGACAAGGTATGTTCAAGCCATGCCGGCTTTGAAGGCTCCGTAGGCGGTAAATCTACCGATGAGGAAAACAGGGAAAAAGAAGAGGAAGAAAGAAGACGACGGGAAGAGGAAGAAGAAAGAAGAAGGCAGGAAGAGGAAGAAGAACAAAGAAGGGAGGAAGAGGAAAACAATCAGACTCAGGAGCCTGAAGTTCCTGAAAATCCGGATCCGCCGGTTCAAGAACCTGACCCTAATCCACCGACCGATCCGCCTACCGACCCGGAGACCCCACCGCCTGACTCCGGCGGCAACACCGGAGACGCTGGTACCGGATAGTTATAAGAGGTATAAAAAAGTGTTGTATTTAAGCGGCATAGCCAATGGCTATGCCGTTTTTGCAGGCTCTCGGTCTTTGGAAACAAATTTTCCAAACCTTCCTTTTCGAGAATAATTTGCGACAGGTCTCCCCAGTGACGTTTTGTAAAGGACTTTTTAATCAAATTCACAAAAAGTTTACATTTATCCATCTTTATTTTTAGATCATAGTTTTCTCGCCATATAATAGAACCCGTTTCAACATCCAAAATAACCTGATGGTTAAGAAAATTTTATTGAAATTATGTTTATAATTATGCTAGAATCATACTTACAAGTTCTAGTAAATTATTAACATTTGAAAGGATATGATTGTAATGGAGAAGCCTTTACCTAATGATAAGGAATTAGAAGTTTTAACGTTATTTTATAATAGATTTTATGATTTGTATGAAGAAATTACTAATGATAATTTTTTTAAAGAAAATGCTCAATTACGCTTTTTTAAATTGAGAGAAGCATTTTCGATATACAAAGAATTATTAAGCTATGAGCCAATAAAAAGCTATCTTGAATGGATGAAAAGAGGTGGAAGACCCCCTCTTGAAGGTATTATCGCAGATGGTCTATTTAGCTTTATACGAAATTTATTATTACACTTTCTTATTTTTAAAACCTGGGATGAAGTATATGTAAATAAAAATTTAGCTACATGGAGTAAAAAAGGACAAATTGATAAATTTCTGCATAAATGTACTCAAATAAAAATTGATGGTAGTGGAATCCTTCAATATCGAATTTGGGAAGTTAAGAAAGAAAAAATGACATACTTTTCAATACATTTTCCTGAGGTCTATAATCAAAATGATATTTATTTGAAAGACATAATTTCTGAAGATGCTGGCATGAAGTTTTGCATGGCACTAATGAGAGAAGTCT
>CANAZK010000106.1 GCA_947366105.1 uncultured Lachnospiraceae bacterium
TATCTGCATTATTGCTGCAGTGAAGTGTTCCGTCGCGCAGTTCTGCTTTCAGCAGCTTCTGTGCTTCACTGCGCCGAGAACTCATTAAGTACTTTTTCCCATGCTTCGCATATAATCCATTTTTTCAAATTTCTTTAAATTTTCCCATTCTTCCGTAATTGCTTTTTGTCCGCGTACCCTATTCTTCGAAAAACATCTGCCGCTCTGTTAATTGATTCTGCATTTGCTTCCTTCTGCACTTGTCCGCTTACCCCCGAAATGGCAAAATCAAAATGACAACTCCAATAGCAATCAAAATTCCCATAGTCATACCCTTCGTACACTTTCCTATTTTTTATCGAACCTCCGCCACACAAATAACTTTACGCCCTATTCTCCAACACCTGAAAATCAATCTTTCCCACCGCCGTCTTCGGCATACTGTCCAAGAACTCAATCTTCCAAGGCCACATATAATCGGGCAATACTTCCTTGCAAACCCGACTCACTTCCCTTCGCATATCCGCGTGAGATACAGTACATCCGGTTTTTAATACAATATACACCTTTGGTGCAAATCCCGAACCATTATAAGCGCTCACGGCACAAACTTCCAACACTTTCGAAATAGTTGCCACACAATCCTCTATAGTTTTGGGCAGAACTTTATATACCATTCCTTCCGGTCCAACAAACATAAACCGTTTCATTCTCCCCACCATAAAGAGAAACCCGTCCTCATCTACATAACCCACATCCCCAGTATGTACCCACTCTATCCCTCTGCTGTCCATTCTAATCAAGGCATCCGTTGCCGACTGATTGTCTTTGTATGCCACCATTTGGGAGGGGCTCGACAGGCATATTTCCCCTTCCTCCCCATAACCGCATTCTCGCTGGCTGTCATTATCCCAGATACAGAGATTGTTCTTCACCAGCGGAATTCCAACGCTGCCCGATTTAGTATAGTTATTAAAATTCGTCACAGCGCTGGCGCACACTTCCGTCATACCGTAACCTTTGAGTAGCTTTGCCTTTGAATGATGCCTCTCCAGAAAGATATTTATCTCTTTTTCAAGGGCTTCATTCAGGCCGTCACCTCCTGCCGCTATTGTAATTACTTTAGACATATCAATGCCCTCCAGCTTTTTGTCAAACAACATAGGGCTAAAGTAAGAAGGAATTCCCGCAATATGATTAGGAGCATATTTTTCAAAATACTTATACCACTCAGATGCTTCGAACTTAGGAATAAGTACTATTTTCAATCCTAGACAAAGGGGCATATGCATGCAAGTAAGCCCCCCATATACAACGAATGGAACCGTAATATTTAAAAACACTTCTCCCCTCCGATGCTCCATACTTTTCATATACTGCATAGCAACCGTATTATAAGCCTTGTCCGTCAACAGCACCGTCTTGGGAAATCCTGTAGTTCCGCTGGTATGCGCCCAGATACTGACAGTATTACAGTTCCTCTTCTGTAAAAAATCTTCATTTCCCTTGGCAACTGCCAGAAAATCCTTCCAAAAAAGCACACGTCTATCCGTTTTGATTCTTTTGTCTATTTTGGAAAATTTGTATCTCGCAACGGTTTTTGCAGACACAGGCATGTAATCCGAAAGAGAAAACACTACAATCCTGCTTTTCTCATTCCCCGCCTTCAAGACTTTATCTGCAAAAAGATCCAATGTCACCACATACCCTGAACCTGTCTCCCTGATATACGCTGCCGTTTCATCCTCTGATGCAATGGCACTCACGTAATTTGATATGGCACCTATTTTGTTCAGCGCATAAAATACAATCACGGAATTAACGCATGATAAGGTAATCACCGTACAGATGTCCCCGGACCGTACTCCCATGGCATAAAAAGCTTTTGCGGCTTTCTCAATTTCTTCAAACAGCATACGGTAAGAAATCCTTCTGTCAAAATAAATCAGCGCCGTATCATTAAGATAGTCTCTGTTATTTTTCCACAGGTATTCGTAAATCGTATCTTCCGGCAGCGGTGCATTAATTGCTTCTTCGCTGTAATACTTCAGCCATGGCTTATCTATGGAAGCGTATCCTGTGAGATCAGTATTACTTATCATCTTTTTCTTTTCTCCTTCGCTAATTCTTCTATTCTTATATAGTCAATTTTTCCTGCACTTGAAACGGGAAGTCTTTCTATTTTTATATATTCAACCGGCATTGCACAGCTTTGAAGTTCCCTTAAACATATTTCATTAACTTCTTTTTTGACAGTCATCCATTCCCCATTTTTTAAAACAACAAATGCAATAGGGATAAAATAACGTTTCTCATCAGGGCACTGAACCACAGCGCAATCAGCAACGCTGTTATGTTGTTTGATCATGTTCTGAACATGATCACAGTATACTTTGTATGGCGACCCACTGCTATCATAAGTAATAAAAAAACGCCTTTCTCTTCCGCCGAAATATATCCAATTGTCCTTGTCCATATAGCCGTATGTGTCGGTATGAAACCATTCTATGCCGTCATTATCTATATGTTTTACAGTACGCGTTTTAACTTCGTCATCGTAATAGCCAAGCATTACATTTTTCCCTGCAAAGCAAAAACGTCCCTTCTGATTACGATTAACAATATTGCCGTTTTCATCAATAAATTTAACACTCAACCCGTAAATCGGCTTTCCTATACTATCAATATTATACTTTTCAAACAGCGCAATTGGATTGGTTAGACTGCCGGCCCCTTCCCCGTTCCCGCTTCCGTTTAATAACCGCCCTTTACTTCCTCGTTCTTTAAAAAAGGCATTAATATGTTCAATCTCAGATTTTGTAATAATATCCCCGCCGCTAACGGCATACCTAATAAATGACAAATCCATTTTACATACTTTTTTGTCTCTTAGTAGTGATTTGTAAAAGGGTGGTATTGCCGATATATATTTCGGTTTGTACATCTCAAGATACTCTGCCGTATTTTCACCTGTAAGCCCCGGAGTCAGTGCCGCCGTCTTTCCAACAAATATTGGGAACAAAACGGAAATTATAAATCCGTATGGATAATTAAACGGTACGACTTGAAGTGAATTTCCCTGTGGACCGTATTGCATAAGTGAGGATTTTTTTAATGCAATCATCTCTGCAATTATATTTTCATTTGAGAGCAATATGGATTTAGGCTCACCTGTCGTTCCACTTGTATAAGCAATAAACGCAGGTACAGCTTTTCCACTATATTGTGAAACCGCCAACAATGATTTTTGACCTAATTTATAAAATTCACTTATTTCAATCGATTTATCATCTGCGCTATGATTTCCCATATAAAATTGCAGTTTATCTTTGACGCATTTTAATTTTTTTGTATCTTTTTTGCTTTCACCAATTATAACTGTATTTATTAAGTTGCTTTTTTCATATAAAGAGTTGATGTTCAAATTAACTCCAAAGGAATAAATAAAAATATTGGAACTAAATTGTTGAATATACCTTCCTATCTCTTCCGTTCCTGCTGTCGCATTAAGAAATGTTGAAACAGCACCAATTCGATTTAATGCAAAAAATAAAGTCACCGCAACACAACTTGGCACAACACACAAAGGAACAATATCCCCGTGCTTCACCCCTAACTCCATAAACGCCTTTGCGTAAATTTCACTTTCGTTTAGAAGCTGTGAAAACGTCAATATATCTTCATGACAACGGCAAATGACTTTGCACGCATTTACCTTTGAACGATTTTTAAAAAGTGTGAAAACGTTAATATCAGGCACTCTTAACGGCTTGCCAACTAATAATGACTTTTCTTTAGCTGGTCCATTTTTCATAGAAAACTGCTCCTCATTATTCTCTATATACCCATTATCTCATCGATTAACTCATGCGCTTCCGTTTCTCCTGCCTTAGCCGCTTTTCTTAAATAGAATAATGCCTTTGCTTCATCCCGTTCTCCCATAATCCCTGTCTTATATGCTAATCCAACCATAAAGAGCGCACGCGGGAAATCACTATCCGCCGCTTTTTTCATGTATGTAAACCCCAAATTTTGTAGCTCTGCATTTTCCCCTTGATTACTGTGTGCTACAAGTCGGTTCCCATAATAGTACATTGCTTCTATATTACCCACTTTGGCTGCCCTTCCATACCAATAAGTTGCTTTATCCTCGTCAGGCTGAATCCCTATCTGCGCACAACCGTGTTCATAAAAAATTGCCAATTTACACATAGACTCACCAATTTTGTAATCAATACTATTTTCCAAGAAAAGGGCCAAATTATCAAAATCTTCTGTGTTTTCTACATCAGTTCTTCTTAACCCCGTTGCACCATATACTAATATTGTTTTTTCATAAGGTAACATATTTCCTTATCCCCCTTGTTTTAATGCTTTATATGTTTTTATCTATCACTGCAAATAATATCACATATAGTTCATTTGAGCAATACGGATATTACATTTGAACTCTACTTATAAATTCTTTTGAACAATATAATAAATACAAAATGTGGAGGTACTGGAATGGATGTGATAAAACGTATTGATGAATTGATGAAAGAACGCAATTGGTCCAATTACAAATTAGCCGCAGAATCCGGCCTTTCTTCCTCCACTATCGCCAACATTTATCGCAGAAATACAACGCCTTCCATTTCCACTCTGGAAGCCATATGCTCCGCTTTTGGGATTACTTTGGCACAATTCTTTACTGAAGACAGCTATACTGTTCAATTGAACAGTGAACAACGTGACTTATTTCGTCGCTGGGTATCTCTGACCGATAGCCAAAAAGAGCTTATTTATAAACTGATTCAAGAAATGAAATAGAACTCCAATTCCGTTTTTCAGAATCAGAGTTCTTTCTATGCTTATCTAAGCTTATCCAAATTTCTGCTCCCTGCTGAGCTTCTTAAAAGATCCTCCCCCATCCCCGCCGCCAACACCACGCTGGCTGCCGTTCCCACCAGCGTGGCCAGCAGCGCCCCCGTCAGGATATAGCGGGGCTTCGTCACTTTTGCCACCAGGAAATACACGCTCATCGTATAAAATACTGTCTCCGGTATGGTGTCAATAGGGGGAAATACTTTTCCCTCCTCTGGGACAATTTCCTCTGTGTAGCAAAAAAGGACATAATTTCATGCCCTTTTTGTACTTTGTAACTTTATCTGAGTCGTATGGCCTTATCTGAGCCACATAATCCATAGCATTTTGGGGAATTGCTCACACTGTCACGGCGGTATCCTAGAGACGCAGAAGTTCTTCTGCCAGCCCTGTGATCCTCATCACCTTAACAATGTCTATGTCCTCGTCAAGCATAGCCTTTGCCATCTCTCTGACCTTCTGATTCCCATATTCGATCTTCTCTTTCTCATACATCTGGCTGATCTGCGTCATGTCAGTTCTCCCCAAAATCACTCACACTGTTACACCCGCATCCTGAAGACGCAGAAGTTCTTCTTCTGTAAATCCCGTTGCTTTCATAATTCTTACTGTATCCACACCCTCTTGTAACAGGATTTTTGCAATATCCGTCTTCTCTTTTAAAGCTCTCTGGTTTCCATATTCAATCTTCTCTTTCTCATACATCTGGCCAATCTGTGTCATATTGATTTTCCTCCTTATCTGCTCCATGTATTCCTTTTGGATAAACTTGTCACTTGCTACAACAACACCGGAAAGAATGAAAACCTGCTGTTCCTCATCCTCCAACTGTTCAGCCAGCCCAACAACCGCCTCCAACATCTCCTGTTTCCCTTCAGTACCGGGAACAGTCAACGGCAGAATCACCAGCTTCATCAGATCATCATTGTCAAGAGTCTTGCCTGCCTGCAGTTTTTCCTGAATCTCCTGAAAGGCAGCCTTGCCGTCAATATGTGCCAGAAACGCCTGCTCGGCGTGCAGGGTAAAACAGGCCGTTTTCAGATCCGGCTCCGCCTGATCCACATCACCGGTATAAATCACAATCAGACGCAGGTTGAAATTATCATCTTCTATATAATATTTTTCCATGACCCGCGCTATGTAATTCAAATATTTAATTTTATTGATTCTTTTATAGACAGACTCGTAATCCACAATCGCATATGTCCCATCCTCTAAAAGGAACAGGTTGTCAACGCTTTTTTCATTTGCCGATATTTTAGGCAGATCTGTTGGCAAAAGCGCTTGAATGCGCGGAAGATCAATGCCATAGACCGCAAAACTCTTTTCATTATAAGTCTGGCCTAAAATCTTGAATAAAATGTCCTTGTTTTGGTAAACAATTCCTTCCATCTCTTTTCTCCTTGTATTTTACCACAAAATAAATGCGGTGTCATTTTGAAAAAAATCTTTTTACAATACCTGCTGTTGCCTGCCCTCCCTCCATTCAATCTTGATGTCCTCTGTGCCGTTTACTACTATTTTCTCTACAAAATAGTCTACGACTTCAAATGTGCGCCTGCTGTCACCTCCAGCCCATGTTATAATGGGCATGCTCAAAGTTCCCGTGTGGCAGGAAAGGCCGGTACCCTCTACGAGACTGCCGACCTTTTCCATCCCAACTTTTACAGGTATTTTATAGGTAACCAGAACATACTAATTATTATCTCAGAGTTTCTTGGCCTATTAACGCATAAAGAATCTCATCTGTGCGCTTGCTGATTTTGTTATATTTAGGTGCCAGAGAATTGACGCGTACAAAAGATACTAATTTCTGTTGTTCTGCTTCATCCAAAGAGCTATCGTAGAGAGAGGCTTCGGGAATGCAATAGCATTTCCCTTTTTTTTGGCTTCTTTGTAATAATGCCTTGAAAGAAGCTGGGATATCAGGACATTGCAGTAGAAAACGTAACTTTGCGTCCGTCAAATATATGTCAGCAGTGTTCATAAGAAGTTGGCCTTTTACATACTCAAGCGATGCGTCATCAACCATATTACGCGAAAGACACATCCTATGTACAGTAGGACGACGATTGGCGCCAGAAGCGGTAGTAATTGAAGCTGCCATAATAGTACTTACTTGGCTATTGGAGGTAAAAATGTGTTGAAAAATCAGCATACACATTTCACCAATAGTGGTGTTTGTTAAACAACAGTATGCGGCATGCGTGGCATGCGACACTACAAGGTCTCCTATGTACACTTTTACTGTCTTGCTTTCAGGGTTGGTCTTGGAATTCTCTAATGGTAAATGCATTATTGCTTTGCAGTTTTTTTTATCATCGCTTTCTTGGAAGCACAAAATTCCCTGTACTAATTCATCGCCAGAGCCAAAGGTCTTGTAAAACAAAACATGATATGAACCGAGATAACCCTGAAAAAATCTTGAGTTTGGATTGGTTAAAAATACTTCTGTTCCTTTATCTGATTCAGGATTTTCTTTTTGTGAAGTCTTTTCAAGCGAGTTTTGGGGTGTGGCAAGCAAATCCGTTACGTTAACTTCCAGTGCATATGCAATGGCAACCAAATTTGAAAGTGTTAGGTTACACTTACCATTTTTCGCATTTGAGATTGTAGATTGGGAAATATTGTATCCTCCCTGAAGGCAAAGTGCATGTAGTTTATCCTGTGTGATACTTTTTGCAGACATAATCTGCGAGATGTTTTTTCCTACCAGTTCTTGATATTGAGAAATCCTATCTTCTAATAACATACAATCCCCCTCGAAAATCAATATATTACTAATGCAATTATTATACCAGAAATATTATTATAATGATATAGTCGAAGATGCTAAATAATAAAATAATATCGCGTATAAAATGTTGCATTGTATGGAAAAAAGTACATAAATCAAGTGGCATTTTGTAGAAAAAAATCGGAATTGCAATTGTATTTTATAGTCAGACATGCTATGCTAAAAAATGGTAATATTAAAAGAAGCGTCCTACCTTGTCAAAAGTAAACGCTTCTTTTAAATGATTAAAGATGCAGATATCCCAGAACCATTATCTCGTTTTACCTACTGGTGTTTTAGGATTAAAAACATTCAGCCCACTGGCTCGTTAGTCTTTAGATTAGGATATCACAATGTCTGAGCATATGTCAATTGCTTTTGAAAAAAGATTGCGCATCCTACGCTACTTTATGCGCACAACAGTAGTAGCATATCAAACATAGATAGGGAAGTCAAGAAGTTTTTTTAATTTATATATTAAGATTCATTAAGATATCTAGAAGTAGGAGGATGTTTATAATGAAAAATACAGGAAAAGCAGTAAAAGATGAAAGTTCTTCCCGAGAGAAGGTTAATTTGGGGCCGATTATTGTTGCCTTGATTGCGTTTGTAGGAGTGCTTTGTACGTGTTGGGCTAATATAGTAATTCAAAAGTCGAAAGAAAATCATGAAATACATTTGCAGGAAATGGAAAATGCATATGAACAGAAGTTTAATATGTCGGAAAAGATTATTACCAAGGCAGGAATAGAGTATATACGTTATGAGATAAGCACAGACCCTGCCATAAATGGATTTCATGTGATACCTTACACTTATATTGTAATCGAAGTGTCCGGGGAAAAGAAATATATTCCTGTGGAAGCGCAGTTCCTACAGGAAGAATATGTTGCAGAGCAAGATGGAAATTGCATTCTCTATAGAGAGAATACAATAGAAGAACTGATGGAAGCGCTGGGGGCACAGGGATGCGAAAGCACGGCGGAATGTATGGTAGCGATAGAATATGTTGTAGAGGGGAAGTCTGAAATAAATGTTTATGAGCTTAGAACCGGTCAGCTTAAAATTGCAGAAGAGGAAAAAGTCATAGTGGTAGTGAGGGATTGGGAGAATCTGAATTATATGAAAATAGACATGATGTCATGGCCTGTAGGAAGCGAGGAACAGGTAAAACAGCTTTTGCAAAGCATTGGGTATAGCAGCCCGTAGGATGTATTAGTATTGTGAGATTGGCAAATTAAGAGGAAAAACAAAGGAAAGGAGGCGGCGGTTATGAAAATTACAAGCGAAATTAACACGAACATTTTAGTCATGATTGTTTTAGCAGTTTCTATTTTAGCAGTTTCTATTTTAGCAGTGATTTTGGCTTGTATCCTGATAAACATAATCGTTGCTTCTAGAAATACATTTAATATTATAAAGAGAAAAGGAAAGCGAAAACTCAAAAAAGGAAAAAAGCGTCAGTTGGTAGCAAATTTTTCAGCAAAAATAATTGCAATGATTATAATTGGAGAGATTATTATAAATGGTGTCAAAAACATATATGACTTATGGCAGATGTTTACTATGATGGAGAAGGAGGAAAAAGAAAAGATAGCAGTTTCGCAAGAATATTTGGCAGCCTTGGAGAACATTCCTTTTCGGGACGAAGTAATCAATGATGAGGTAACCTTATGGGAAAATATGATTAATGAGTGGCTGATGTGTAAAGAATATTTCGCACGGGTAGACGAGTGCAGCGATTTTGCTGAACTAAGAAGCTGTTATCAGGGCAATTCTGATAATATAGTGGAGTGGTCTCAAATTGACATTGATACGTTGGTGAAGCAAGTGGAAACTGTTTATAATTCGGCCCTTTTACCGGCGACAGATTATACTTTTGATGGAGTAGAAGCTAAAATAAAGTCTTATAGTGAAGCAAATAAGGTGCCTGCTGATGTCTATAAGGCTGAATTTTGGATATGGATTTGTAGGGTGAAAGACAGGTTCACATCTGAAACACTATATCAGACAGGGCGTGCCGCAGATGATGTATTGAAGGTTTTGAAAAGCAGTAAAAATATAACAATAAAGGAGTGGATATTTTTTGGCTCTATGGCTGTGTCTTTTTATTTAGCCAGCATAGAGTATAATGACGGATTACGGGATTTGCCATTGATTTATTACAGGATAACTGAAATATTTATCTATTTGGACAAGTATAGCCCGTTGAAAAATGAGGAAGTGTATAGTCAACATTTCTGTCTTATGGCAGAGAAAGCACTTGCTGAAGTTAGAAGTGCAGTTGAAGGTACTTATGATTGTGAGAATATCAAGAAAAAAATCCCTTACTTTTATTGCTATTATGCGGAGATTTTGTACAAGTTTAGCAAATTATATCCAAGTGAAGGGGAAAATCTTACCGAAACATGTAGAAATTATGCCTCCATGTGCGTCATGGGAGAAAACGTTGACGAATATTGCACAACATGTGGGGACATATTAGAAAAACTGAAATAGATATAATTTGATAGAAAGTATTTTGAACTCCAGTGCACTAACATGACAATCAATCGCATATAGGCATAGATTAGGTGGAAGTGGAAAGTTACAGCAATTTTAGCGAGGCTGTAAAAAATTCTGTGTCTATGGGTAAAAATCTTTGTTGATAGGAATCAGATATGTAGAAATCTGCTGTCGAATAGTATTAATTGTGTGCTGTCAAAT
>CANAZK010000107.1 GCA_947366105.1 uncultured Lachnospiraceae bacterium
GCAAAGCCAAGTCAATAGAAGCGATACCGTTTCCCCTGTCAGCATAAACACAAAACCGACCATATTCTGATCAAATGCAGACAGATGCGGATACAGGATGCTCGACAAAGATTTAACAATCCCATAACTAAGCTGCATCATTTCCACCGTCAAAACCGCATATAAGGCAGCGGTCCTCCAGTCTGTATGGCATACAAAAATCCCGACTGCCGCAAGCGAAAGGATAAGTCCTCCTAATTTGACAATAATTGCACCCGGCACAAAACAAATGCTCCAAACAACGCATCCCACAAACAAGAGATAAGAATAAAGCTTCATCTTTTTATGCAGAAGTCTTATAAAAAAATAAAATACAAAAAGTACCTGAATGCCAGTCATAATATATTGATACAGCATTTCCATATAATCCGTCATTACATATCCCCCCCTGCATTCGTGAACCCATCTAAAGGCACCTTGGAAAATCCTTATATATTTTTCATATACTGCAAAACCACACGGGAAAACTCCTTGCCCCGCAGCCGTGATACGGGAATTTCCCTGCCGTTATCCATAAATGCAATTCCATTTTTATAGCCTTTTAAATGCTTCAGGTTAATCAGATAACTCCTATGGCACCGGAAAAACCGGCTGTCCAGTTTCATTTCCAAATTTTCAATGCGCTCATAATAATCAACAACCTCATCTGAGACCAAATTCAGATATATTTTCCGGTCTATGCTCTCACAGAAAACTATATCATCCTTTCGGATAATTCTGCACTCATATCCCTTCTGCACAAGCAGACTGTCTTCGCCGGCATTCTGCATGGAAGAAAACAGACGCTCCATTGTTTTTTCAAACTGTTTTAATTCCACCGGCTTGACCAAATAATCATAAGCCTGTACCTCAAAAGATTGGAATACCATCTCATGAAATACTGTAATGAAAATTAAAAATCCCCGGAACTTATCCGCCCTCAGCTTCCTTGCCGTTTCCATACCGTTCATGCCCTTCATTTGGATATCCAAAAAAAGGATATCTATCTGCCCGTTGTATCCCATCAGTTCTTCGCCGCAGGAAAACATTCGGATGGCTGTATCCATGTTCTTTTTATGGAAGAAATCAGAGACCATTGCCTTTATATGGTCGGACATATGTTTTTCATCATCACAGATTGCTATATGGATCAATGCGCCACCTCCCCGCCATCATCAATATAAAAATTTTATAATAGTCTGCCTGCCTGATTGACTGCTTATCAAACGGCAGCTAAAAAATCTCGCAGAGGACTTCACTTTCCCCTTGCGAGATTTTAACATTACTCTCCACTATTTTCTGTATTCTCTGTCTCCGGTTGTTTTGCGCTGACTCTTTGTTTTGTGAAGCTTATCTTCTCCCACTCTTTATTATTTACCGTTATTTCAGCGCTCTCTACAAATTCTTTTAAAAGCTCCTTATACCTGGCGTTCTGACGCTCTGATACAATGGTCTCTTTTTTGGCGTCCGTTGCCTCACGGTCAAATTCGCTCAAAAGCTTCGCTGCATAATATCCCGTCTCAACTTCAACTATATCTGTAAACTCGCCCTCTTTCAATGTATCCGCCGCCTGAATCAGCTCTTCCGAAGGACTTGTCGCCTCAGCGTCAAATGTCTTTGTAGTTGCTGTATATCCTTGTTCTTCCGCATAAGCGGCAAAATCCTCCGCCGCTTTCGCGCCGACAAGAAATTCCTCTGCGGTCTTCTTAAGTTCCGCCTTCTCCTCGTCTGTCATTGTAGATGTGGTTCCGTCTTCCGCAGACTTTGTGAATGTAAAGAACACATACTGCATGCTCTTTTGGGCAGCCTCTTCGTCGCTTACCTCCGTGTCGACGTCTGCGATCATCTCCCGCCTCATCTTCTCCTGAATTGTAACAAGCTCAAGTACCCGGGCAACCGTCTCTTCATCGCCTGAAACCGCTTCCTTATCGTCAGCATCATTATTTTCAACGAAAGCTTTTGCCGTTTCTTCAATCTTGGCTTCCTCTTCCGCCGTAATCTCTATGCCGTAATCACCCATATGATCTTCCAGCACATATAATTCCTTCAAATCCTCCAAAATACTTTTTTTTGTATCTGCTTCCAGCGTATCTCCATCTGAAGTAATCGACATACCCCAAAAATCTTCACCAAAATAAGCCGAATACTGAGACTCCGCCATCGCCTGCTGGTACCTTGCAAAGAAGTTTGCAACTCTCATCGGCACTTTTTCTTCTCCTACTGTTATTACTGTTGCATTGTCATCTATCGAACCCTGACACCCTGTAAGCACAGATGCTGTCATCATAACAGCCGCTGCAAGTAATGCGAGTCTTTTCTTTGTATTACTCATAATGTCCTCCTTAGTTTTTACTAACTAATTTATTATTATAGCCCTTTTCCTTTATTCAATCAATCCCTTTATTTCACTTATCACACTTTTTACACATTCTAGAATATTTTCATCTTTTTCCTTTTTGCTCTTTCCTTTTTTCCTGTAAATGAAATATGGGTTTGTCTCTATCTTAAAAGTCATATTCCCTTTATGCCGGTCAAGAAGAAGCGGAATTCTGTCCGCTTTTACCTGCGCCTTCTCATACATGGTGAATATATACTCCTCTCCTTTCTGCTCAACAGAGATAATATAGGCGCTGTGCGCCAAAGCCTTGATTGCCGCAATATTAAGAAGCTGCTGTACCTTCTTTGGAATATCTCCGAAGCGGTCTATCAGCTCTTCCACCATATCGTCCATCTCTTCCTCATTTTCAATACTTGCAATCCTCTTATACACGTCCAGTTTCTGGTATTCATTCGGAATGTAGGATGCCGGAATATACGCGTCCACATTCAGATCGATAGTTGTATTGTATGTTTCTTCTGCCATCTCGCCTTTTAAATGCTTAACCGCTTCATTCAGCATTTTGCAATAAAGGTCATAGCCCACCGCCTCCATGTGTCCGTGCTGCTCTGCGCCAAGTATATTTCCCGCACCGCGGATTTCAAGGTCGCGCATGGCAATCTTAAATCCGGAACCCAAATCCGTAAATTCCCTGATTGCCGCCAGCCTTTTCTCTGCTACCTCCTTAAGAAGCCTATCCCGTTTATAGAGCATAAACGCATACGCCATACGGTTGGAACGTCCTACACGTCCTCTTAGCTGGTAAAGCTGTGAAAGCCCAAGTTTATCTGCTTCATGAATAATCATAGTGTTGGCATTGGAAATATCAAGTCCCGTTTCTATAATTGTGGTTGATACAAGGACGTCAATTTCTCCATTGATAAAATCATACATAATTCTCTCAAGCTGATGCTCACCCATCTGACCGTGGGCATAGGCTACGACCGCGTCAGGCACAAGGCTCTGTATACGATCCGTAATATCCTCAATATCCTTCACCCTGTTATAGACATAATACACCTGTCCCCGGCGGGAAAGCTCCCTTTGAATCGCTTCCCTCACCATTTCATCATTATATTCCATCACGTAGGTCTGAATCGGCATACGATCCTGAGGCGCTTCCTCAAGCACACTCATATCCCGGATTCCTATCAGACTCATATGAAGCGTTCTTGGAATCGGTGTTGCAGTAAGAGTAAGCACATCCACATTTTCCTTCAGCTTTTTAATCTTTTCTTTGTGCTGTACGCCAAACCGCTGTTCTTCATCAATAATAAGAAGTCCCAAATCCTTAAACTTCAAATCATCGCTGAGTACTCTGTGGGTTCCGACAACAATATCTACCAGTCCCTTTTTGGTATCTTCAATCGTTTTTTTCTGCTGCATGGATGTCCGGAAGCGGCACATCAGATCCACTCTTACCGGGAATTCCTTCATACGCTGCACAAATGTATTGTAATGCTGCTGGGCAAGAATCGTGGTCGGAACAAGATATACTACCTGCTTATTTTCCTGCACGGCTTTAAACGCCGCCCGGATAGCAATCTCCGTCTTGCCGTAACCTACGTCGCCGCAGATGAGACGGTCCATAATCTTCGTACTTTCCATATCACGCTTCGTAGCGTCAATGGCAAGCTGCTGGTCCTCCGTTTCCTCAAACTGGAACATTTCTTCAAATTCCTTCTGCCATACCGTGTCCGGTCCGTAAGCAAACCCCGCCTCTTTCTGTCTAGCGGCGTAAAGTTCCACAAGATCCCTGGCAATTTCTTTGACAGCACCGCGAACCTTCGTTTTTGTTTTCGTCCACTCTTTAGTACCCAGTCTGTTAAGTTTAGGTTTCTTCGCATCGGCGCTTGCATACTTCTGAATCAAATCAAGCTGGGTTGCCGGGATATAGAGATTCCCTCCCGCCGCATAAGATATTTTCATATAATCCTTGGACGTCTTATCAATGTCTACCTTCTCAATTCCCTGATATATTCCAAGGCCGTGATTTTCATGAACGACATAATCTCCCACTTTCAATTCCGAAAAACTTTGGATTTTCTGCCCCTCGTATATTTTTCTCTTTCTTTTTTTCTTTCCCTTGCCGAAAATATCCGTCTCGGATATCACGGTGAATTTAAGCGTCGGATACTCATAGCCTTCCGCCACATGTCCAAAAAAGACCATAATCTCTCCCGGCTTAACGGTACGCTCTTTATCATCACTATAAAAACTACTCAGATTATAGTCCCGCAAGTCCTCCGCCAAACGCTTCGCCCTTGTCCTTGACCCCGACAAGAGGACAACTCTATAACCGCTGCGCTTCAACCGCTTCAAATCTCTTGTAAGCATCTCAAAGCTGTTATTATACGGGTTTACACTCTTAGTGTGAAAACTATACAGGTTATTGATCTTAAACTGCCTCGTCCTCGTTTCAAGCGCGGTCATGCCTATACAATGATATTCATTCATTTTCGCAATTATCTGCTTTGTCTGATAAAGCGGACTGCGGACGTCCGTTACTTCACATCCCGCCTCAAGACGGTTTTTCTGCGCCTCTAAATATTCTTCCTCCACACCGGTTCCCTTCTCCAAGAGCCTTGCCGGTTCATCAAGAAAAAGAATACATTCCTCTTTATCAAAATAATCAAGAAAAGAAACTCGTCCCCTTTCCTCCTCCGGAAAATCTGTCGCCGGATATATTTCTATTTCCTCCAAATTTTCAATGGAACGCTGGCTCTCTACATCAAATGTACGGATAGAGTCAATCTCGTCCCCCCACATCTCAATTCGAATCGGCGTTTCCTCCGTAAGGGGGAAAATATCCAAAATTCCTCCGCGGACGGCAAATTGACCCGGACCTGCTATCTGCACTTCCCGGTCATAGTCAAGCATGGCAATATCTTTCTTCAGCTTTTCATAATCTATCACATCTCCCGGCTTTAGAGAAATAATGCGTTCCTTAATCTCCTCAAGCGGGAGAAGAGAATCCATAAAACCATCAAAACTTGTGACAACCGTAATATTCTCTTGTGCAAGAACTGCCTGGATGACCTCCATGCGCTGCTTCACAAGGAGCTTGCCCCTTAAATCTGCCTGATAAAACAATAAATCTTTGGGCGGATAATAATATATATTTTCATCAAGAAACTTATACTCTTCGCATATCTGCTTTGCTTTTCCTTCATCAGAAACAGCGATGATTTTTCTCTTAAAACCATCGCCAAGCGCATACATCAGATGTGTTTTCTGTGAGCCGACGCACCCTGCTATCTGTATAATACCCGACTCTTTTTTTATCTCCTTTTGTATTGTCTCATATTCCGCCAGTTCCTTAAGCGGTTCTATAAAAGCCTGCATCCCTTCGCTCCCGTCATTTATTTTACCTTTTTATTAAATGCATTCATCGCCGCTTCCATTTCGCCGCGTACCAGCATTTCTGCCGCCTCCGCCGCTTTCTTATATCCGTCCTGCATCAGCTCTTTTTCCTCTTTACCAAAACGTCCGAGTACATAATCCGCCAAATCGTATCCCTTCGGTTTCTCTCCCACGCCTACCTTAATTCTCGGAAAGACCTGATGTCCAAGATGGGCAATAATATTTTTAATACCGTTATGGCCGCCGGCGCTTCCCTTCTTACGGATACGCAGCTGTCCTACATCAAGGCTTACATCATCATAAATAATGATAAGCTCCTGTTCTTCGTCTATTTTAAAATAATCCACAAGACTTCTTACACATTCACCGCTTAAGTTCATATACGTCTGCGGCTTTGCTAAAACTACTTTCTGCCCCGCAATCATTCCCCTGCCGCAGAAAGCTCTGTGTTTTCTTATGTCCATTGATATATTATACTTATCTGCAATGGTATCTATGACATCAAATCCTACATTGTGCCGAGTTCCTTCGTACTGCACCGTCGGATTCCCAAGTCCTGCAATAATATACATACTGTCACCTCTCATTTTCTATATCTTTTATATTCTACAAGAACAGCCCCCATTTGTCACGCAAAGGCATGAATAATTTCCCATTTCCCCACATACATTATAGAAAGTAAATCTTACATAAATAATACCCATAGATTAGGAGGCCTCATGAGTTCAAAGACTAAAATTGTTGTCCTGCATATGAAAGAAATTATTTACACTGCCATTTTTGTGGTTCTGGGAATTTTGCTGATTCTTTTACTGGTATTCATGTTTTTCCCAAAAAATAAAAAAGCAATGGATTCTGCCAAAGAGTATATGCCGGGTATTTACACGTCTACCGTCACGCTGAATAACACAGATTTAGAAATCGAAGTAACCGTAAGCCAAAACGAGATAACCTCTATACGCTGTGTAAATTTAAGCGAAACCGTAACGACAATGTATCCTCTTCTTCAGCCTGCCATCGAAGATATGGCTGATCAGGTATGCGAACTGCAGACTACAGAGAATCTTGTTTATCCTAAGGAGAACCCTTACACTTCACAAATGATTGCCAATGCAATTGAAACTGCATTAAAAAAAGCCGTAGTCAAATGACATACGGCTTTTGCTAATTTCTAACCCTCCACTACCAAATACTGGCCGTTTGGCAGCACAAAAACTTCCGATGCGTCTTCCAGCTCATCATCCGACATTCCGTCCACATCCGCGCCGCTTTCCTCAAAATATTCTCTTACGTCCTTCATTGAATCGAGGACAACCGCCATACAGTCCTCAAGAAATGCCTCTGCCTCTTCCAAAGTCTCTGCAACCGGCTCGTCAAAAAGCTGTCCCTGTTTCTTTAAAAAAACTTTCAAACACTCCTCATCATACTCATACATTTTAAAATTCCTCCTTTATTATTGTTATATCTCCTTTTCATATAATCTCAATAAGTTCTAACGGTGTTTCAATGATATAGTCCGCTCCCGCTTTTACCAGCGTTTCCCTTGAGCGAAATCCCCACGTAACTCCTGTGCATGGAATTCCTGCTCTTTTTGCAGTTTCCACATCCACTTCCGAATCTCCGATATAAAGACATTCTTCCTTCGCAATTCCAAGTGTTCTGATTGCTTCAAGAACCCCCGCCGGATCCGGCTTCCTGTTAATTCCTTCTCTTTGACCGCTTATGCTTTCAAACCGTTCCCGTCCCAAAACCTGCGATACTACGTCTACCGTCTGTGCATGAGGCTTATTCGATACAACTGCCGTACATATCTTCATAGCCCTAAGCTTATCCAGCATCTCAAGAACACCTTTATATGGTTTTACATGATATGTACAGTTCTCTCCAAATATTCTCCCGTAAACCTCCATTCCCTTTCCAATCTGCTCAAGCTTCTCATCGCCTGCCGCAATGAGCGCCCTCTCCATCAGTGCCCTTGCCCCGCTTCCGACAAACTGTCTGCATTGTTCTTCAGTAATACAGGGAAATCCCAGTTCTTTCAGCGTCTTGTTTACCGAATATGTCAAAGATTCTAATGTATCAGTCAACGTTCCGTCCAAATCAAATATACATGCTTTATACATTATTTTACTCCTTTATATTCATATATAATATTATGGTTCTGTGTAAAATTCAACTGTAAATAGAAAAAAGATGAAAATTTACATTTTCACCTCTTTCCCTGACCATGTCCCTAGCTCACCAAATACTGGCGCATGGTACGCAATGCATTTTTTTCAAGTCTGCTGACCTGCGCCTGCGAAATATTAATATCCTTTGCAATCTCCATCTGTGTGCGTCCCTCAAAAAAACGCATCCGTATAATACTCTTTTCCCGTTCTCCCAAATGCTCCATTGCGGCCGCAAGAGACAACTCTTCGATCCAGTTTTCCTCCTTGCTTTTTTTATCACTGATCTGATCCATTACATAAAGCGTGTCTCCCCCGTCATTGTATACAGGCTCATGAAGACTCATAGGCGCCTGTATTGCATCGAGTGCCAAGACTATATCCTCTTTGGAAATTCCAATCTCAGAAGCGATCTCCTGTATCGTCGGCTCCTTTAAGTGTGTCTTCATATATCCTTCTTTAGCGTAAATCGCCTTATATGCAGTATCTCTGAGCGACCTGCTGACGCGTATAGAATTGTTATCCCTCATATACCTTCTGATTTCCCCTATAATCATAGGCACCGCATAGGTTGAAAACTTTACGTTCAGCTCCGTGTTAAAATTATTAATTGCCTTAATAAGGCCGATACATCCTATCTGAAATAAATCGTCCGCATTCTCATTGCTATTTGAAAAGCGCTTTATTACACTTAAAACCAGTCTTAAATTTCCTTTTATATATTCCTCTTTCGCTTCTTTATCTCCTGCCTTAATCCGGGCGAACAGCGCCTCTTTCTCTGCCTCCTTAAGAAGCGGAAGCTTCGACGTATTGACACCACATATCTCCACTTTATTAAGAGCCATTTTGTTACCTCCTCATCTTATCTTTCTAAGAAAAGGATTTACAAAACGGCTCCTTATATTCACATTTTATTGAATTAAAAATAACTTTTAGACCTTGACAACTAACGGTCCCATTTGTCTGCAAGATTATGTATCTGCGATTCGAACTTAGCAAGCTCTTTGTTTGCGAGTCCTTCATTTTTCATGATCACGCTCATGAGGCGTTTGCCGGCAGCAACCACTCTTGCAAATGCATTCGCAGCACGCTGAGACGCCTGTTTCATAGGTTTCTTGCGAAGCTTCACGCCTACCGAAAGAATCCGGTTCTCCGCCAAATCCACACATCCGCCTGAATACGGCGCAAACGCGGGACATCCAAAAGTATCCGTTATAGTTTGAGCAAATTCATCCGTCACTGCATCCTCGCCATGAACTACAAAGACATGTGAAATCTCTGTTTTAAACCCTGAAAGCCAGTTCAGAAGACCTTTCATATCCGCATGACCGCTGATGCCTTTGAGAGATTCAATACGGGCAACTACTTCAATTTCCTCGCCGAACAGCTTTACAAGGGGAGCGCCCTCTATGAGTTTCCGTCCAAGCGTTCCCATTGCCTGATATCCCACGAAAAGTATCGTACACTCAGGTCTCCACAAATTATGTTTCAGATGGTGACGTATTCTTCCCGCATCACACATACCAGACGCAGATATAATGACTTTCGGTTTACTGTCAAAGTTGATCATCTTCGAGTCTTCACTTGTTGTAGAAAGCTTGAGTCCCGGAAATACAAGAGGATTAATTCCTCTCTGAACAAGCTCCATAGCCGCCTCGTCAAAGCAGGCTTTCTTGTTTTTTGAAAATACGTTCGTCGCCTCAATTGCAAGCGGACTGTCTACATACACCTCAAAGTCCGGATACTCAGGCAGCAGATTTTTCTCCTTAATTTCGCGTATAAAATACAGCATTTCCTGAGTTCTTCCCACTGCAAACGAAGGAATCACCACATTTCCGCCCTTCTCAAATGTCTCCCTTAAAATCCGCGAAAAATCTCCTACATAATCCGGACGTCCCTCACTGTGAACCCGGTTTCCATAAGTAGACTCAATGACAACGTAATCCGCTTCCTCCACCTGCTTTGGATCACGGATGATCGGCTGATCTGTGTTTCCAACGTCGCCTGAAAAAACAATCTTCTTAGAGACTCCGTCCTCCTCAATCCATACCTCAATACATGCAGAGCCCAAAAGATGCCCCACATCCGTAAAGCGCACGGAAATGCCCTCGCACAGTTCAATTTTCTGTTCATAACCACAAGGCGCCAAAAGCTCAATCGCATTCAACGCATCCTGCATTTCGTAAAGCGGTTCATAAAGCGCCGCACCGGAACGTTTTGCCTTCCTGTTCCTCCATTCTGCTTCAAATTCCTGAATGTGCGCACTAACGCGAAGCATAATGTTGAACAGGACCTATTTGGCAAATTTTGTAACAATATT